>JBAPOI010001053.1:0-2076 GCA_049279555.1 Candidatus Sulfotelmatobacter sp. | reverse complement strand
CGTTTTCGCTTGACAACCACTGCGGCCGGTGTAACCTGACCGTCGCAAAGAAATCGACGACTGCCGCGACGCGAGGAGCGTCGGTGGCCACCTGATCCAGTTGGAAAGATCCTCCTGTTTCGTCGTGGACGGCAGCCCAAACCAGGTTGACCGTCCGACCCCTTGGTCTTCGAGGGATTTGCCGGCGATGCAGTGAGGTTTTTTCATGCGCGCGTCCCCCGCTGGAACCGTTCGCATAGCGGCACTCCCCCTGGCTCAAAACCAGGGGAGTGTCCGCGCACGGTTTCCAAATAAGGGGTTTTCCTGCGCCCGTGAGAAGCCTCGTAAGCCGCGCCGGCTGTTCCGCAGAAACTGAGGGTCGAGGTCTGCCCACACGTCAGGGATGGGTGGCACGATGCCCGGCCGCTTGAGCTTTTGCGCGTGCATTCATGACCGTTCGTATGATCCTGCCCGCGCCGGAAAAACGCCTCCCGACGGCGCGACCGTTCGCGCTGTAGGATCGTGCGGAGACGTGACTGTCGCAGGGAGGCCTCCGCTGAACCTTACGGAGGTGTGCGATGAGCGGGCCTGCGTTGAAGATGTTCGTTCCCGGCGACGGGGACAACCCTGCCGATTATTCGTTGCGCAGGGCGTTCGACGTGTTTCTCAAGCCCGAGCTGGTCGCCGTGGGGCGCGCCGCGGGAACGCTGGAAGCCTACGCAACCGGGCTCAAGCATTGGGAGGCTTTGACCAAAAACACGCCGGTCGGAAAAATCGATCGGTGCGACGTCGAAGCCTTTCGCGACGGCCTGCTGGAAGCGGGAAACTCGGGCGCCACGGTGCGCAAGTACTGGGCTCATTTACGGGCCATCCTGCGACGCCTGGCCCCCGCCGAAACGCGCAATCAGCAGGGCGAAGGGATTATCTCCCGCGTGCCCTGGATGCGTCTTCCCGCGGCTCGGGAAAAAATGCCACGCATTGCGTCGTTCCTGGAACTGAACGCGCTCTACGATGCGTGCCAGGTGGCGACGTGGCCCCTCGAAAAGGCCACTTCGATTTTGCCGCGGATTCTGTGGCGGACGTTCCTGGTGCTGGCCTACAATTACGGCCCGCGGACCAAGGATCTCTGGCGGCTGACCTGGGCCGCGGTCGATTGGGAGCGCGAGTCGCTTCGCTTTCAGGCCAAGAAAACATCGAAACTGCAGGGCTTACCGCTCAACGACGCGACGCGGATTCACTTGCGCAGGATTCAGCCGGCGCCGAGCGTTCTCGGGACTGTCGAGCGAACGACGGTCTTTCATCCGACGCGTGGCAATGCGCAGTTTTACCGCGAATGGCAAAAGATCAACGCGGCGGCCAGCCTGTCGGTTCCGATGGAATGCCGCGATCTGCGGGAGACGTGCGCTTCCAACTACGAACGCATCGCGCCGGGGGTCGGGGCATGGATCCTCGGCCACGCGGCCCGTGGGGTAACGTCGCGGTTCTATCTCAATCCCACGCCGCAGGTGATCGACGCCGTCCAAAAACTTCCGCAGCCGGAAGCCTTCCTCGAGCCCGCGCGCGTGTCGAACGAAGAGCAGCTCCGTCTCTTCTAGCGCGGTTGATTGATAGTCATTGCGCGTTCGTAAGCCATGCTCGCGGGAAGGGAACAAGCGGCACCGATCCAAATCCGCGCTCCGACTCGTCGTCGGCGTTCCCGACCCGCTTTGAATCACTGCTGCCTGCTGCCCCCGGTGCGCGGCGTCGATCGTGCACATCCGCCGCCCGGGGCCAGGCAGGTTATTGTTCTTCTTTGCGGCTGTCTGGCCCGTCAGTCGCGGCGCGGGAGACCCTTACCCGGCCCCCCGCGCTTTTTCGAAAAGGCCGCGAAAGCGGTCTGGGGGGCCGCGGGGGGTTTTGCATGTCACTTACCCCCGCTGCTCTTTTCGGTATCTCCGGGCGGCTCGTAGCCGGCCCGATCGTGGGCGCGGCGACCGGCAGGGGAGCGCATGGGGCCTGAAATGAGGATCGGCCACGGTCGCCGCGTTTTTGATTTTCGTTCTCAAGGAAGGGGGAAACCATGTTCGACTTTGCGGAAGACGCAGACCTTTCGAACAA
>JBAPOI010001052.1:0-2525 GCA_049279555.1 Candidatus Sulfotelmatobacter sp. | reverse complement strand
TGGCCGCCATCTCCTTCAACCTGACCCGGCTACTCGCTAGCCGTTAGCTGGGCCGATGGCGTTTTTAATAACGGTAGGCAAAATGACTGCGATGCAAACGCGTTCTCACGCGGTCTCTAAAGCCCCTGAGGTTCCTTTTGCGAAGGTCAATTACCAACGTAAGCCCACCCCACCCTTTTCTGCTGCCAGCCGCGCACCCGCTACACTAGCCTCATGAGGGATGCGTCTTTAACCGCAACCGCCTCGGCAGCCCAGAACCTTGACCTCAACAACACCCATTCTGTTCGCCCTATTTCTCCGTTCGCGAGATGCCCGCCCCATCGCCTGGTGCGTCATCGGGATCGGCGTCGGAATTTACCTGTTCGTTCATGGCTTCCGCCTGTTGCAACGCCGTCAGCTCATTCTCAACACTCCAGTCTCCAAAATTCGCAGCGCATCCATGGGCATGGTCGAACTTAGCGGTCTTGCCGTCGGACCCTATACCCTGGTCGCGCCCGTAACCGAGCGCCCGTGCTACTTCTACCGCACGCTCGTCTGGGAATGGAAACGCCGCGGCAAGAGCAGCCAGTGGGTGAAGATCGCCGCCGAGTGCATGCACGTGCCATTCTTTCTCGACGACAACACCGCCAAAGTCATGGTCGATCCACGCGGAGCCGAACTCGATCTGCATCGCGATTTCCAGCAGGAATTCTGCGACGGCTTCTTCACCACCAAAGAAGAAGCTCCGCCCAACGTGCACGCCCTGCTCTCGCGCCACGGCATCAGCACCAACAACAAAATCAAAGTCGAAGAGTTCTGCATCAAGCCAAAGAATGCGCTTTTTCTGCTGGGCACGCTCGACGAGAATCCCGGCCTCGAACTTACTTCTCAGCCGATTCGCGATGATGAAACCACTTCGCGGTTAGGAAATATGTTTGGAAGCCCGCCTTCTTTCTCGATGTCGAGTTCTACGCTATCTTTCGGAACCCAAGGCACGTCCTTGACCGACGATTTCTCGACGGCCAGCCCCATTCGAGATTCGGCCATTGGTCAATCTACTTCTGCAAGGGTCACGTCACCAATACCCATTCACCTCTCCCCGGGTTCTGGCGCTACCAACTCGACCGAGATGACGCAGCAGCAGAAAGTGTCCGCCGCTCTGCTCAAAGCTGGCATTTCGAATCCTGCGGCCTGGGCCGCCGCCGGAGTCGCGTCCGCAGCCTCTGCCGTAAACCCTGACCCAAACTCGCCTCTCGCCAACTTCGACCCGCATCCGCCCGTCGTCATGAGAAAAGGAAAGAACAATCCAACATTCCTCATTTCCTGGCGTAGCCAGCGCGAACTGGCCAATTCGCTGGGCTGGAAGTGCACCCTCATGATCTGGGGCGGTCCCGTCCTAACTTTGCTGAGCCTTTACGGCCTGCTCAGCCTCACGCATTCACTTTGAAACGCGCCTCTTCCTGTTATGTCCTCACCAGTGAGCAAAGCATTTTCCTATATGTCATCCCGAGCGAAGCGAGGGATCCTGGTCCCAGCCGCTGAGTTGAACCAGCCTGCTAACGTCCGCACTCCGGTCGGCGCCGCACGCTCTAGTACAATGACCGCGTGACTGCCGTTCGTATCGGAATCCTCGGTGACTTTAATCCTGAATTCCGTTCCCATCACGCCACCCCGGACTCCCTGCAACACGCCGCTCGCAAGTTGGATCTCAAAGTTGAATCCGAATGGATTCCAACGCCGTCGTTAATCGGCTCCGGTGCAGAAAAAATCCTCGAATCCTTCGACGGCCTCTGGGCCTCGCCCGGCAGCCCTTACAAGAGTTTCGACGGTATGCTCAAAGGCATCGAGTTTGCCCGCCGCCGCGACTGGCCTTTTCTCGGAACCTGCGGCGGCTTTCAATACGCCTTCATCGAGTTTGCCCGCAACGTCCTCGGAATCGCCGATGCCGACTCCGCTGAAAACAATTCCGGATCGAAAAACATCGTGATCTATCCCGTGGCCTGCGCCGTGCCCAATCGCAAAGGTGACGCTCCCAAACTATCGGGCATGGTGCCCGAGATCCGCCTTCGGCCCGGATCGTATCTACAATCCTTCTACGGCAAAAATAAAGAAATCGTCACCGAAGAATTCTTTTGCAACTTTGAAGTCAATCCCGAGTACGAGTGGTGCGCCATGGAAGCCGGCTTCCCTGTGGTCGCTCGCGGATCGCAAGGAGAGATTCGCGCCATCGAATCTCCCGCTCACCGCTTCTTCATCGCAACCCTGTTTCAGCCCCAGCTATCCTCGACTGAAAAAAATCCCCATCCACTGGTCATGGCATTCGTACAGGCGGCCGCCGTCTGGACCCATCAAAAACTCGACGACGCAGTCCTCGAGTAGTCCTTGTCGTAAAGGTCTTCCACAAAACTATTAACAAGAATTTAGGCGCGCTCTCTAAAGTTTTCTAAAGCCGCCGCCGATCCCCTGATTATGTCGGTAAACCTCATCAGTAGCAGCCAAGCAAGCCAAGCGAACGAAGCCGCAAAACCGGCCGCTGCCCCCAAGCC
>JBAPOI010001051.1:0-1683 GCA_049279555.1 Candidatus Sulfotelmatobacter sp. | reverse complement strand
GTCCCAACTGAAGCACCGGGACGCTGGAAGCGTTGTACTGGATGACAAACGGGGGCGTGGCGCCCTGAGGCAGAAAGCGCAAAATCGCTTGGTTGACCGCGCTGATCTCACCAACGGCAATGCCGACGTTTACGTGCGGCTGGAAGAAAATTTTGATGATGGAAAGGCCTGTAAGCGATTGCGACTCGATATGCTCGATGTCGCTAACTGTTGTGGTCATCGCGCGCTCACTCGGGGATGCAACTCGATCGGCCATCTGCTCGGCCGAGAGGCCGCCATAAGTCCAAACTACCGTGGCCACCGGGATATCGATATTGGGAAAGATATCCGTCGGCATCTGAAGGATGCTGAAGACGCCAAGGATAAGAATCAAAAGCGCGAAGACGACGAAGGTATAAGGCCGCCGAAGCGCAAGCCGGACAATCCACATATGACTGCTACTCGCTCCCGAGCCGGGTTGGTAGAGGTCTTTCTTTAGACCCGCTTGCCGCTGTCCGGGCTGATAAGACGCTCGCCCGGCACTGCATCTGGTCCGTTCTTACCGGCTCACAGGATTCCGGGGCCGGAAGGCATCGCCACCTGGTCCCGATCCAACTTACAGTTGGACCTATTATCGTAGTCGAAGACGGGTATTGTTCGCGCGGACGCGCGAAAAAGACCGAACCGCACAGTCGTAGGACGGATTCTGAACCCTGAAAGATGCACCCCTCGACACCAATCATCCCACCCTGTGAGTTCCCCGCGACTGGCTGCCCCATTGTGTTGCGACGGCTTGCGTTGATCGCTCCGAAGCGGGGCTGGCCGTTGAAAAAAAAGACCAACCAGCGACGTCCATCCAGACTTATGGACCTGCCAGCAGGCGTTCAATGGCGGGCGCCAAGGCTTTGGGGGCTTTTGCGGGTCCGTATCTGGCTACCACTGAGCCCTTCCGGTCGACGAGAAATTTGGTGAAGTTCCAGCGGATGGCTCCAGAACCGACGAGGCCCAACAGCCCGGGTTTCTCTTTCTTGAGGAAGCGATAGAGAGGGTGAGCGTTGGGACCGTTCACGTCGGTCTTTGCGAAGAGCGGGAAGGTGACGCCATAGTTCTTGTCGCAAAAGACGCCGATTCCCTCGTCGCTGCCCGGTTCCTGGGCCCCGAACTGGTTGCATGGGAAGGCAAGCACTTCAAAGCCGCGGCTGCGGTACGTACGATAGAGGGCTTCAAGGCCCGCGTATTGTGGCGTGAAGCCGCACAAGCTGGCGGTATTGACGATCAGGAGCACGCGGCCGCGAAAGTGATCCAGGCTAAGTGGCTGGCCATCAAGATGGGGGACCAGCAGCGGAGCCGGAAGCGGCGCCAGGAGCGGGACCAGAAACGGTGCTGAGAACTCATAAACGGTTTTCAAGGCTCAATCCAGGTAGAGAAACTCGTCTATTTTGAACGGTACCCTGTGCGGTTTGTGCACGTCTAACAGGGATGCTGCGAGTCGAAGAGGGGATGCAAAAGGGCCTCGACCCAGTTCGTTCCGGTAGACTGGGTGATGGGTAGAAGCTTGTTAGGATCCCCGGCGACCGGTGTTCGGCGTTGAGGCAATAGCAAGAGCCCGGCCCGCGTCGGCGAGGGGCAATCGCGGCGCGGAAATTCCGGGAAAGACACGATTTCCGAACCGATTGGTGTCCGGCCGTTTGGGCGGGACCACCA
>JBAPOI010001050.1:0-13788 GCA_049279555.1 Candidatus Sulfotelmatobacter sp. | reverse complement strand
CCAGGTTTAACGACTGCTCCTCCCGCGAAATCTGATCGAGCAACTCGTGCAGCATGTGCTCGACCTGGGCTGCATCCACTCCGGCCGGCGCAACTTTCACCGCAACGCTGCGCGCGCCGAATGGTTCCGCTTCGAAACCGTTGTGCTGCAATTCTTCGGCAATGTCAGCAAACACCGCCTGCTGCGCCGGAGACAGCTCCAGCACAATCGGCATCAGCAATCGCTGGCTCTCCACTTTCTGCGCCGCGCGCTGCTTCAGAATGCGTTCAAACAGCACGCGCTCGTGAGCCACGTGCTGATCGATGATCCACAACCCATCTTCATTCACCGCGAGAATAAATGAATTGCGGATTTGTCCCAGCGGCCGCAGCGTGTTTAGCGAATCGAGTGTCGAATTTTCCTGATCGAGTTCCTGTGCGTCGAGCTGGCTTGTGTCCAGCGGAGCGGCGCAACCATTGTCCGGAACCGTTTCGGCAAAGCGAGATCCCATTCCGCGCGCCACCGGAATTGCCGCGTTGGCTTCTACTGCGATCCCACTATCGAATTGCAACCGCGCGGAAATTGGCGGCGGCACCGGCGCCTGCAGCGCAAATCCATTGCCGCCTGCGATTTCATAAGGCACGCGCCCCGCCGCCTCTGACGCGGGAGGCAGGTCAGACGGGGGCTCCCACTCTCTAGCTCCCGGTGTCAGCCCGGCGCTCGCGGTCGCATGAGCGCGGATTTCCATTGTGAACTGCGGTGCTGGACGCGCCTTCATCAGCGCCGCCCGCACCGTATCGCGCACAAAATCGTGCATCACCGTCGGCTGTCGAAAACGAACTTCCGTCTTCGAGGGATGGACGTTCACATCCACTTCGCCCGGCGGCAGTTCCATAAACAGCAGCACCACGGGATACACCGACGGCGGAATAATGTTGCGGTAAGCCTCAGTCAACCCGTGCTGCACCAGCCGGTCGCGAATCAGGCGGCCATTCACGAACACAAAAATCGAATTGCGATTCAGCTTCTGAATCTCCGGCTTCGAAACAAACCCATGAAACCGCATTTCGCCCGGCGTGGGGCGGGCGCCTCGCCCGCCGTCTGCATCCTCGTCCAATTCTTCCTGCCTTCGCCACGGCGGAGGCTGCGGCAGACCAACATGCTCCAACACCTGCTCCGCGGCCACCGGAATCAACTGATCGAGCGTCTCTTTCCCCAGCACCTGATAAACCCGCTCGCTGTATCCCGCAACCGGAGGCGCCACTAGCATGGCATTCGTCATCGAGTGCAATTCGAAATGCTTTTTGGGATGCGCCAGCGCGTAGTGCGTGACCAGCGACGCGATATGCGACAGTTCGGTCGACTCCGCCTTTAAGAACTTTTTTCGCGCCGGAATATTAAAGAAGAGATCGCGTACTGTAATCGAAGTTCCCTGCGGCAACCCAGCCTCTTCCACCCGCGCCATCCGCCCGCCATTGATCTCAATAATCGTTCCCGATGTCGGCGCCTCCGGAACAAAGGGTGCCCCATCCAAGCCGTCCTTTGGCTTGGGTGGGGACTTTTCCGTCCCCGATACCGGCTCATTCGAAGCCGCGCAAGTCTCCAGCCGCAACCGCGACACCGACGCAATTGAAGGCAGCGCCTCACCGCGAAATCCCAGCGTGGCCACGCTCAGCAAGTCCTCGGCGTCTTTAATCTTCGACGTCGCATGACGCTCGAACGCCAGCATGGCATCGTCGCGTACCATGCCGCATCCGTTGTCGGTAACCTGAATCAGTTTCTTCCCGCCCGCCTCAATGTTGATCCTGATCCGCGTCGCGCCTGCATCCAGCGCGTTCTCTAGCAACTCTTTAACCACCGAGGCAGGCCTCTCCACCACCTCGCCCGCGGCGATCTTGTTGGCAACGTGCTCGGGAAGAACGTGAATGCGGCCCATGTGCAGGGTTAGCGATTACTGGCTAGTCGCTAGCAGAAGCCAGTTTCGCAGATGGCGGGGAGGAAGGCAAAGATTGCTTGCCGTTCCATGGAACGCATCCGTTGTGCGGATGAGGTCCACTCAATTCTATTGTGGGAATTCCTGCTCCAACTGATCGCTTATGTGTGGCAGCGCACTTTGAGATGCGGTACGTTGACTAGAGAAAAGTTCAACGGTTGCGAGCGTTGTTGAGATCTAGGCTTAACCGAATGGCGGTCGGAGCCACCCAACGGTGAAGCAGGCCTTTCAGGCCTGCATTAGAAACGGCAATCACATACTCGTTGCGCAGTCCCACCGCCTTTTCGTGGATGGCCACATCGCGCTCCGCATTGAACACAACTTGCGTCACGCCGGTGCGGTCGCGCAGATCGACGAACAGCAGGTTGCCATGGTCGCGCCGCCGGTTCACCCATCCCATCAGCACGGCTTTCTTACCGGCATCGGAAGCGCGCAGCGCCCCGCACATATGAGTGCGTCGTAGACTGCCTAGAAAATCGAGCAAAGTATGTCCTTACAGTGAGATTTAGAGAAGAGTACTGAACCAGAAATTATAAATGGTAGCGGATCGAAGACGGCCATGTGGGGACAGCCGCCCGTCCTGCCCGCTGAGCTTGCCGAAGGGACCGTCCCGCCGAGCGAAGCGAGGTGCTCAGCTAGTCAGTGGCCCATTATTTTTTCATTGCCTTGCCGTCCAGCACCGTCGTCCACTTCGTGCCGTCCTGCGACATTTCATACATGAAGCTATACGAGGTAGCCGAAGTCACCTTGATCGTGTAACGGCCTTTCATGGCCATGCCGCCCATCTTCTCTTCGTTCGTCCATGTCCAGGTGTCGCCATCGACCGTGCCCTTGGAATCGTCGAACTCGCCAAAGCTATTGAACTCGCGGTAGGTATAAGCCTTATCGTCGGTGGAATATCCCAGCACCGACAATCCCACGCCGTTGCCCATGCCTTCCATCTTGAAGGTCGAGTGGCAGACGACGTAGAATCCGCCATCCATCCACTCGCATTTGTCGTTCTCGGTAGTCGTGCCACCCGGCCCCATCATCCCCGGCTTCATGCTGCCATCCAGAGTCCATGCCCCCGTGAACATATCCAGTTTCTTGACTTCAGGACCTGGTTTCGGCGGCTGTGACGTCTGCGCAATTGCTACCGCCATGACTGATAGCCACAGCGCACAAATCATTCCAGTTCGTTTCATAATCGTCTCCTCGCAGCTATTTTCCTGCTGAATTCTTGTTCATACCTTTCTCTTTCTGTCTTCGACCAATCTCTATTCTGTCTTCGACCAGCTAGCCCGAAACCCCAGGCAGACCCAAGCAAAATTGTCATCCTGAGCGAAGCATTTGCTTTCGCGAAGCGGAAGCAAATGCGTAGTCGAAGGACCCCTTACCCATCTACAACATCACGAACCCCGCGAGGAATTTCGCCCCATCTTCTATCGTCCTATCTTCCCCGCCAACTCCGCCCTTGGCACCGAAACCTGTTCACCCGTTGCCAAATTCTTCACCGCGAACGCGTTCGCCTTCACCTCATTCTCGCCCACGATCAGAATGTATTTTGCTCCAGCCCTGGTCGCCGCTTCAAACGATTTCTTCAGCCGGAAGCTTTCATCCCCCAAATCGATCACCAGATCTTGACGTCGCAACTCCCGCGCCAGCCGTGCCGCTTCGCCGTTCATCCCCGCGCCAAGAGGAGCGATGTAAGCATCCGGCTTCTTCAGAATGCCCTCAGCCGACTCCTGCAACGACATCACCAGCCGGTCCTCGCCTATCGCGAATCCAATCCCCGGAGCCGGCGGCCCTCCCAGCGCCTCGGAAAGCCCATCATAGCGTCCGCCGCCCAGAATTGCATTTTGAGCCCCCAGCGCTCCATGCGTAAATTCAAACGCCGTGCGAGTATAGTAATCGAGCCCGCGCACGAGCCTGTCGTTCAAAACAAACGGAACGCCAACAGCCTTCAGGATTTCCTGCACCGCCTCAAAATGTTCCCGGCATCCCTCATCAAGAAACTGGCTGATGCGCGGCAGCGTCTCGATAATCGGCTGATCCTCTGGCACTTTGCAGTCGAGGACGCGTAGCGGATTCGTCACCGCCCGCCGCTGGCAATCCACGCACATCTTCCCAACTACCGGCTCCAAAGCCTTGCGCAGCGCCTCATTGAATGCAGCGCGGTCATTCTTACAGCCGACCGAATTCAACTCCAGCGTCCAGCCCGCAATCCCAAGCCGATTCAGCAAAGTGGCCAGCATCTCTAGTATTTCCGCATCCCGCGCCGGAGACTCGCTCCCCGCGGAGGCCGGCCCAATGATTTCTGCGTCGATTTGATAGAACTGGCGATAGCGGCCTTTCTGCGGTCGCTCCCGCCGGAACATCGGACCGATACAGTAGAGCTTATTCAGCCCGCGATCACCGAGTTTGTGCTCGATGTAAGCTCGGACAATGCCGGCAGTGGCCTCGGGACGCAGGGTGAGGGATTGCCCCTTATCGCTCTCGGCCCGCCCGCGATCTTCCCACGTATACATCTCCTTCGCGACAATATCGGTCTCTTCGCCCACGCCGCGCGCGAAGAGTTCGGTCGACTCGAAAATCGGCGTGCGAATCTCCTGGAAGTTGTAGGCGCGAAACACATCCCGCACCGCCGACTCCACAAAATTCCACAGTGCCGTCTCCGGCGGCAGAAGATCTCGCGTTCCTCGCACCGCTTTAATCATTCAGTTCCCGTTCCTCAATCGTAACCAGAATCAATTGTCATCCTGAGCGAAGACTTGCCTTCCGCGAAGCGGGAGGCAAGCCGCAGTCGAAAGCCTGCCCTGAGCTTGCCGAAGGGGATCCCTTACACCTCAACCGCGCCCTAGGCCCACCGAGGAGTTTTCTCGACACTCTCGCAGCGTCCTAAAGCACATCAAGAACGCTCGAAACGCCCATCACCACAGTAGCAAAATAGGGATCCTTCGACTGCGCAAGCCGATGCGCTCCTCGCACCGGCCCGCTCCGCTCAGGATGACAGCCGGTCACTAGGTACTAGGTACTAGCTACTTGGCCACTACCGCTCCCGCAAATACTCCTCCTTATATCCCAAATAATTCCGTGCATATCGCATGATCGATTCCTGATCCTTCTCGCCCAGCTTCCGCCAGAATTTCCCCGGAGACCCCATCCATAGCGAGCCCGGCTCCACGATCGTCCGCTCCGGAATCAGCGTCCCTGCCCCAATAATCGACCCCGCGCCGATCTTCGCGCCGTTTAGAATAATCGAGCCCATCCCGATCAAACAGCGATCCTCAATCTCGCACCCATGCAGCGTCACCGAATGCCCCACTGTGACGTACTCGCCCAGTGTGACACCGTACAGCCCTTTCATGCCGTGCAGCACGCTGCAATCCTGCACGTTCGAATGCGCTCCAATGCGAATCGAGTGCACATCCCCGCGCACCACCGCATTCATCCATACCGACGCGTGCTCACCCAGTACCACGTCGCCAATAATCTGCGCCGAGTCGTCCACGTAACACGTTGCCGGAATCACCGGCGTGAACCCTTTAATCGACCGAATCATCAATTACTCCAAACCCGCCTCGCTGCCTGCATGAAGAAGGAAACTGAACATATCACGATGAAGAATGATTATCACAGGATGCAAGTTTCTTCCTATTGACAGCCCCAGGAAGACGCATTAAAGTTCCACCCCATCCGCGCGCGCACCTTCTTCGCCCTATGGGCAAACCAGTTTCAACGGAGACTCCAGAATGAAAGCCAAGAAGCAAACTCCAGCTCAAAGTCGCCCGGCCTCTAATCTCGCTTCCAATGTGGATAAAAGCTTATTGCAATACGCGACTGCTGCCGGCGCGGCTGGCGTAGGATTGCTCGCCCTGGCGCCAACTGCCGAAGCAAAGGTGATTTACACGCCCACGAACGTGCCGATTACGGTTAACGGACCTTACGTTCCAATCGATCTTAACAACGACGGCATCATTGACTTCTACATCTACAATGTCGTCGCTTCAGGGGGAGCGCGCTCACCCCGTCCTAACGACCCCAACGGTCGATCCCCGCTAGGCTTTTACGCGCACGCCCTCGTCGTGACACCTACCCAGCCGACGAATCCGGCGAACGAAGTCGGCGCCATCACCAGTTTCACGAAGAATCCTTGCGCGGCGGAAGTACTTCAGGGACACAAAATTACTGCGAACAAGAATTTTGTGCCGGGTGCACTCGACTTGTTTGGAGTTGCCGGCGATTACACGAGCCCCGGAACAATGAGCTGCCCATGGCAGGGAAAAGGCAACAAGGGTGGCTTCCTGGCTCTAAAGTTTGTGATCAACGGCAACACTCACTTTGGTTGGGCTCGGGTCACCCTTGGCGGCACCGTTCCTGCATTGACCGGATATGCTTATGAAGACGTTCCCAATGCGGGGATTAAGGCTGGTGTTATACAAGGTCCCAACGAGAGCGCCGATGCTTCCGAGCCTTCCTCGACGTCCGTTCCTCAACCCGCCAGCCTAGGCGCTTTAGCCAAAGGCGCCTCGGGTCTTCCGATTTGGCGGACGGCGATCAACTAGAAGCTATCTCATAAATCGGTTTTGGGAAGGGCACGGCTTCAGCCGTGCCACCCAGCGCCAAGAAAGACGCGGGCTTTAGCCCCTGAGGTACACCCTGCCTCGAACCGTCGAGGATTTATGAGATGGCTTCTAACTAAATTACAGTCACAACAGGGCAGCGCATGCCAGAAAATGAAAATGCGCTGCTCCGCAACTTCAGACTCATCTTTCACTCGCCCAGTCCCACTCCGGCACTCTTCTGAAAAAGAACTGCGCTTCGTCACAATATTCTCCGCTCCGCGCATGCTATACAAGATTTGGTTTCCCGCTGTTCTGCGGAACATTTTCCGGATGCGCTCGTCTAGGAGCGTATTCCCGGCTCCGTTCCGCAGAACTGCCCCGCTCAGCTTCCGGTAAAGTTGCGCGACCGCCCTCCGAGCCTCATCCCGATCGCAGGTGGGACACCTATGCCACGCACCTCCCTCATCGTTATCCTGATTGTCGCTTACCTATTCTTCTTCTTATTCCTGGCCCGGCTGTCTTTCAGCCAGGATGGTGCCACCGGGGCCATTCACGGCACTGTGCTCGACCCCATCGGCAGCCGCATCGCCAAGGCTTCCATCGTCGCCATTAACTCCGCGACTGGCGTGCGCTATTCCGCCACTTCCGATTCCGAAGGCCGCTTCGCCCTCGATCTCCTGCCGCCGGGCGATTACTCCGCCCGCGCCGTTGCGCAAGGCATGTCACCGCAAGTTTCGCCGCCGCTTCATGTTGATATCGGCGCCGCCGCCGAACTCGAATTTCGTCTCAGTGTCGCCGGCGCCCAGGAAAACGTCACCGTCTCCGGCGCGCCCAAACTAGTTGACACTCAACCCAGCGCCGTCTCGACCCTTCTCGACGAGCGCGCAATTGCCGATCTTCCGCTCAACGGACGCCGCTTCTCTGATCTCATGCTGCTCTCGCCCGGTGTCACGCAAGACCCGCGCAGCCTGACTTCCTCCACCAACGGCGATCTCTCTTTCGGCGGGCTTCGCGGATTTCAGAACAGTTTCCTGGTTGACGGCGGTGACTTCAACAACGCGTTCTTCGCCCAGGCGCGCGGCCTGTATCGCGCTCCTTATCAGTTTTCGAACGAAGCCGTCCAGGAGTTCCGCGTCTCGTCGAACTCCTACGGCGCAGAGCTCGGACGCGCCGGTGGCGCGGTCGTGAACGTGGTCACCAAATCCGGCTCAAATCACTGGCACGGCAGCGGCCTTTATTACATCCGCGACAGCGGATTCGGTGCGGCTGACGCCTTCATGACCTTCAAGCCGCACAGCCGCCAACAGCAAGGCGGCGGCACCATCGGCGGCCCGATCAAGAAAAATAAAATCTTCTTATTCGCCGGATTCGACCAGCACTACTTCCACGTCCCCGATGTGGTCGAATTCCTCAACGGCACCATGCAGGTCGTCCCTCAGGCTGGGACCGGGCCATTCACCCCCGGCGACTACGAAGCTACCGACCAGGCCTTGGTCTTCGCGGCAGCCTCCCAGCTTAATTTGCTCGCAGGATCGTATCCCGCCGCACAAATCGGCAATGCGGCCTTTGCCAAGCTCGATATCAACCTAACCTCGCGCAATCAACTCGCCCTGCGCTTCAACTCCTCTCGTTACTGGGGATTGAACAATGTCTTCCTCGACCCCGCCAGCCCCGTCACCTACGATTCCATCTCCGACAATGGAGAAGAAACCGTCACGACGGAAACCGGGTCGGCATCTCTTACTTCAGGCCTGACCACGCGTCTCATCAGTCATCTTCGCGCGCAGTTCTCGCGCGACCTTCGCCAGTCTTACACGAACACGAACGACACCCTTATCAAGATTCCCGACATCATCGATGGCATCGGACGCTCCGACCTGCTCCCACGCGCCACTCGCGAACACCGCGCCCAGCTCGCCGAAACTCTCAGCTTCGACGGTAGCCGACACTCTTTGAAATTCGGTGGCGATTCTCTGATTACCTGGATTTACGATTACTTCCCCAGCCAGCAAAATGGCGAATATCTTTTTTATCCCATTAAGGTCGACCCTTTTACCTTCGAGCCGGAAGAGGCCGGGCTCCCACTAACACCCCTACGCGCCTACGCTCACGAAGTCCCGCACTACTATCTGCAAAATTTCGGACCAGCGTCTTCCAATCCCAACAGCAATGACTATGCCGCCTTCGCGCAGGACACCATCCGCGTCACCGATCACTTAGCTCTCAACCTCGGCGTTCGCTGGGATCTCCAAACCTTCACCACGGCTGGATTACTCTCCAATCCGCTCTTCCCGCCTTCGGGCAAAGTCCCATTCAAACCGTACAACTTCGGCCCTCGCGCCGGATTCGCGTATTCCATCGGCAAGAATCACCCGCTTGTCATTCGCGCGGGTTACGGAATGTTCTATGTCCGCATTCCGCAAATCTACAACTCCGCCATCACCACCGAGAACGGCATCACCGACGCCCAGGTCTTTCTCAACAACAGCAACTACTACGACCATCAGGTCTTCCCTACTTATCCCAATCCCTTGGTAAGCTGCCCGCTCGCTGCCCCCGCCTGCAATCTTCCTTTAGGATTCACGCAGGGAGTCACGAACAACGTTTCCGCCTTCGCCCCCAACTTCGTTACCCCACGCGTGCAGCAAACTAGCATTACCCTCGAACGCGAAGTCGCCAGCCATACCACGGTTGCCGTCTCCTATCTCTACGTTCACGGCGAGCATCTCATCCGCGCGCTCGACGTCAATCTCCCGCCGCCGGTAGCCCTCACTTATCCCATCTTCGATTCCACCGGCTCCATCTTCCAGGGCGGATACTATACCGTCGATTCCTTCGCCACCTGGCAGTTCACAAGCTCCCTCACTTGCCCGTTCCCGCCTTGCATTAATCCTCTCGGACGGCCCATCGCGCAACTCGGAGCGATCGACGAATTCCAAAGCGCCGCCTCCAGCGTCTACAACGGCGCAACACTTTCCATCAACCGCCGGATGGCCCGCGGCACTTATCTCCGCCTCTCGTACACTTACGCTCACGCCATCGACGACGGCCAGGACGCCCTCGTCGCCGGCGCTCCCGCCACCGTCCAGAATTCCTACCAACCCAACGCTGAGCGCGGTCCCAGCGTCACCGACCAGCGCCAGCGCTTTGTCCTTGCCTTTTCTGCCGAGCCGCGTCCCTTCCATCGCGAACACCCGCTTCTCGGCCATGTCTTCAACGACTGGAAAATTTCCAGCATCGTCACCGCTGGCAGTGGCCGACCCGTCAACGCAACCGTCTCAGGCGACCCCAACGAGGATGGCAACGACCTTAACGACCGCCTGCCCGGCTACAGCCGCAACGCATTCACCGGGCCGGACTATGCCTCCACCGATCTCCGCCTCGTCCGCAAAATCCACGTCGGCCATGGATACCGCATCGAGTTCAACGCCGACTCCTTCAACCTCTTTAACCATGACAACCAGCGCGTCACCATCACCACTGACGGCCTCACGGCGGAGGCAACCACGTTCACCCAGTACACCACTTTCGTGAATAGCGTCCCGTACCCCGCCTACTA
This sequence comes from Candidatus Sulfotelmatobacter sp., assembly GCA_049279555.1. GTDB lineage: Bacteria > Acidobacteriota > Terriglobia > Terriglobales > Acidobacteriaceae > Sulfotelmatobacter. The sequence goes on along the minus strand of JBAPOI010001050.1, from coordinate 3,713 downwards.
CCAGCAACCCCAGAACTTCCTGAAACCCAACGCCGCCTTCGCACCTCGTCAAGTCCAACTTGGATTGAAATTCGTCTTCTAGCTGCGTCCGCAAGTTAGGTTGGCAGCACGCGGATGCAATTCTCCGCTTGATATATTCCTATATAGGAATATATTATTTTAAACGTGGCAAGGGCAGCGACAACTTCGGACGCCTTCAATGCGGTAGCCGAACCTCGGCGGCGGGACATTCTGAACTATCTCGCGATGCAGGAGAGATCGGTCAACGAAATTGTGGACGCCATGGAGATGGAGCAGCCATCTATTTCGAAGCACCTGAAAGTCTTGAAGGATGTTGGCCTGGTCGAGGCTCGGAGGGAGGGTCGGCAGATGCTTTACAAAGTAAATGCCATGGCGATCCGGCCGCTGAACGAATGGACGAGCAGATTCGAGCAGCTGTGGAAACACCAGTTGCTGCGAATCAAGGAACGGGCCGAGGCAAAGAACGAAGGGAAAAAATAGTCTTAGAAAAACACAACGAGGAGGGAACCGTGAGTTCATTTTCACTGGAAGGAACAACGATCCACATCGAGCAGGAGATTGAAGTGCGCGCATCGATCGAGGTAACGTTTGCCGCGCTGCTCGATCAGCTTGGGCCGTACAACGAGACGGAACCGAACAAGCCAATGCCGATGAAGCTGGAAGCATGGCCGGGTGGCCGATGGTATCGCGACCTGGGAGATAACAACGGCCATTATTGGGGAGCAGTACAGGCGATCAAGAAGCCGACGCTGCTGGAAATCTGTGGCCCGCTGTTCATGTCGAATCCGGTGATAACGAATCTTCAGTATCGGCTGAAGGAATCGGGCGGCGTGACGCTGATCAGCTTTCGGCACCAGTCGTTCGGATTGATTCTCGAGGAATATCGGAAGGCGAAGGATGGCTGGAGTTACATCCACGAGAAGGTGAAGCAGCGCGCAGAAGAAGCGCCGCGCCCACATTGAGGCGTGGGGAACATGAAGGAGGGAAATATGTGTCCAGTATGCATCGCAAACGCAGCAGCAGCGGCCGCCGGAGCGGCGTCGACCGGGGGAATACTGGCGATGTGCATCGCAAAGTTCAGGAAATGTTTCAAGGTGAGTGGTCTGCTTCAAAAAACGAAAGAGAGAGAGATGGAGAAATTAAGATGGCAATAAATAAAGAGAGAGAGATGGAGAACCGGAAAGAGCGTCTCCCCAAGAACACACCACCAATCGTGTCCGCGCAGGAGTGGGAGGCTGCGCGCCAGCAGTTGCTCGTGAAAGAGAAGGCCTTCACCCGCTCCCGTGACGCGCTGGCCGCCGAGCGCCGCCGTCTGCCGTGGCTGGCCGTCGAAAAAAAGTACGAGTTCGACGGGCCGAAGGGCAAAGCGAGCCTGCTCAACTTGTTCGAAGGCCGCCGTCAGCTGATCGTTTACCGCGCCTTCTTCGAGCCCGGAGTGTTTGGCTGGCCTGATCATGCCTGCCGCGGCTGCTCTTTCTGTGCCGATCAGGTCGCGCACCTCGCCCATCTGAACGCCCGTGACACCACGCTCGCGTTCGCTTCGCGTGCGCCGCAAGCGGACATTGAACGCCTGAAGGCACGAATGGGCTGGAAGATGCCGTGGTACACCATCACGGACAGCTTCGACACCGACTTCGGCGTGCACGAGTGGCACGGCACGAACGCGTTCATCCATGACGGCGATAAGGTGTTCCGCACTTACTTCATCAACAACCGCGGTGACGAGGCGATGGGAAGCACCTGGAACTACCTTGATATGACTGCGCTCGGGCGCCAGGAGACGTGGGAGGACTCGCCGGAGGGCTATCCTCAGACTCCGCCCTACAAGTGGTGGAACTGGCACGACGAATACGCCTCCTCGCTCGACCCTCGGTGGGTCAAAGTGGTTGAGAACGCAAAGGAGACGTTGAACCTCAACGACTAGGAGCCAGCCCCGGCTTCCCCGCCCTTGTCTCTGCGTCCTTTGCAGAGACAGGGCCTGCCCTGAGCGCAGCCGAAGGGGCGGGGATTTTGACTTCTGTACATCGAGTGATTTTCGCGTCAAACCAAGAACGCAACGCCCTATGTAGGGACAGCCGCCCTCGCCTGCCCTGAGCGGAGCCGAAGGGGCTATCCAGCGGCCCAGGTTCATCGGGCCGCTTCTCTCGCCCGAGCACCAACTGCCAACCTGAGCACACCAGACCAATAGAAAAACAGAAACCCGTCACGAGGGCAAACGCATTCGACCAACCGCCACCGGGCACATACGGCCCACGTGGAAGAGCGGCGCTTCAGCGCCGCGTAAAGCAGGTTTTGGGTGGCGCAGCGCTTCAGCGCTGCGATAAGACACGGATTTGGGAACCGGGCTTTGCCCCCGCCCGATACCTGTCATCCTGAGCGCAGCAAACCGATTCGCAAAGCGAATCGATTTGCGGAGTCGAAGGATCCCTACCATCATGAAACAGCCGCGCCCAAATCACAACTAGCCCATCTAGTTGTTGTACCAACGCAGGACTCGGAGACCGCGCAGTGTGTTCCAGCGGCTCGCGCTGCCGACGCCGGCCTCCATCTCCAATGGAATATGTTCCGAATGAAGTAGGTTGAGCGGCCAGCGCCCGTTCTGGTGGCGGCGTTTAATCACGACTTCGATGGCCTCACCGACGCGACTGTCGGATTTGATTCCTGCGTTCCGGAGATAATCGAGTCCGCGCAATACGTCGTAGTGCCAGAACGTCGGAAACGAGAAGCGGAGCCAGCGTTCGTCTATGACTTCGCCGGTTCGAAGCGAACGGAACATGCGGCGCTCCAGCAGATAGTTTTCGGCTCTCCTGCGTGCCTTGCTGACGGCAGCCGACTTGCGCCCGGCTCGTTCATATTCGAGCAGCCCTTCAAGCACGCAGATCGTGGTATGGAACGAAGAGCGCTGGCTCTTCGGACGTTTTGGCGAAGGCTCAACCGCTTCGCAGTTCCAGCCTCCATCTTCGAGCTGCTCGCGCAGAAGTTGATTCGCCAGCGCGCGATTCGGTTTTTTGAAATAAGAGCCAACGGCCAGGATTCTACCGTTGATGCATGGTTCCGTTTCGCCGTGAAGGAAAGGCCTATTCTTGAGTGGCTTAAACACGAGCTGCTTGTCGACGCGGTCGATCATTTTGCGAGCCTGCTTGCTGGCAGGGTCTAGGCCAAGGTCCTTTAAGACAACGAGACTGTAGAGGGTTACTAGCAAGCCTCGGTCCTCCTCCGGTCCGCCCCAGTTGCCGGCACGCGACTGGCGGGCGAGAAGTTGAGCTCCCCAGCCTTCGGTTGCAACGAGAGACCGCTCGGCTGCAATCGCGTTGGCGTCTTCGTCAGTGAGGTCCTTCATGACCTGCCAACGGATAGCCGGGTCAGAATCGAGGAGCCATTTGAGGTGCGCGGGCCGGGGTGCATAATCGTGTAGGCGCATTGGTCTGTTATAGCAAATGGTGTCTACGTTTCGACCCCGGGGACCCCGAAGCCCAAAGCGCCTGTCATCCAGAGCGCAGCAGACCGATTCGCAAAGCGAATCGGTCTGCGAGTCGAAGGATCCCTATACACAACGCTCTTGTGGGGACAGCCGCCCCCGGCTGTCCAGCGGCCCAGGTTCATCGGGCCGCTTCTCTCGCCCGAGCACCAACTGCCAACCTGAGCACACCAGACCAATAGAAAAACAGAAACCCGTCATGAGGGCAAACCCA
>JBAPOI010001049.1:0-1624 GCA_049279555.1 Candidatus Sulfotelmatobacter sp. | reverse complement strand
CTAGTTCTATCGCTGCGGCTAGAGACAACTGATTGCCCTTGACGGGCACGGTGAGGGGAATGTCGTTGGTTGCAACGCGCCACTGGTACTGCTCTACCTCTCTAATTGAAACGTAGCGCTCGGAACTGGGCATCAGCCTAATGATAGGACGCCCGAATCGAGTGAGTTCTGATCAGACACGATTTTGCAACTTGAGGAACGTCATCTATCAATGGCAGGATTGTAGCAGACAGGCACACAGCGCTATGCTCATCATGCCCCCGACAAGACCAAGGCTGCCGCACGACATCATTGAGAACAGCCGTGTTCCTTTCGCGGAACGAGATGCTAAATGACGTCGGACGAATTTCGTCAATCGCTCACCGCGACCGAGCCGCCAGCCGGACTGACACTCGCTCTCGCCGGACTCTGGTGGGATGCCAAAGACGATTGGACGCGAGCGCACGAGTCCGCTCAGCAGGACGATGGGGTCGAGGGATCGTGGGTGCACGCCTACCTGCATCGTAAGGAAGGCGATCAGGGCAACGCAGCCTATTGGTACAGTCGCGCTGGCAAGCCCATTTGCCGGGAATCGGTTGACGCGGAATGGCAATCGATTGCCAAAGCGTTGCTGGTGTAGAGTGAAACTGCACTGAGTTTGCAACCGATACTTGCCGTACCGCCGATGATTCAGAGGCTTTGTCCAAGTCCTCCCATCGCTGACAGATCGCCAGCGCCCTGATCACCCTGCGGCTCGCTTTGCGTTTCGACAATTCCATTCGGTTCACTCACTTGCCCGGATCGCGCAGCAGGCATGTATCATTGTTGGTTTACACAAACACCTGATGAGCACAGCGTACAACGCAGAGCAGCATTTCGCGGATGACCTTCCAAAACGACAGGACGGAGGCATGATCGCCACAAATTCCGAGAGGACGAAGCGGCTTCGATCTAAGGCGCTGTACACCTCCAGAATCCTCAAAGCCGGAGCTTTGATCGGTGACACAAAGACGCTGCTTTCCCATTGGGATGTCGATGCGACGGTGGACGAGAACGTTACACGGATTCATCAGGACAATGTCTTTGGGAAGGCGTCCCGTTCTCGCGTGGAGGACATTCTCGCGATCTTCCGTCGTCGCTATCTGAGCGAGAAACCGGTTACGGCAGCACTTGTCACCCTCGTTCGAAGGAGATTTCCGCCCTCCGCTCTGGATCGATTGCTCTATTTCCACTCTGCTCGTGCTGACCGACTGCTTCACGATGCCGTGACCGAAGTGCTTTCCCCCATGCGAGAGCGTGGGTTGGTGGACATCAGTGTTCACGATTTCCAACGACCCCTAGTAGAGTGGGTGAAACAGGGGAAAACTGTCAGCAGTTGGTCTGACACCACGATTGTCCGTGTTGCTCAAGAATTGTTGGCGACTCTTCGAGATTTTGGTCTGCTTGAAGGGGCCGCTAAGAAAAGAATCGCTCCGACCTTTCTCCCCGTTGAGTCGTTTGCGTACATCGCCTTCTACTTGAAACAACATCAGGCATCAGGTGCTAAGCTGATCGAGCTACCCGACTGGAAGCTTTTCTTCTTGCATCGAGAATCGGTCGAACGTTTCCTTTTTGAGTCCCATCAACACGGCTTACTGGAGTATCA
>JBAPOI010001048.1:0-1714 GCA_049279555.1 Candidatus Sulfotelmatobacter sp. | reverse complement strand
GAATGGACGAAATACGAGGCAAGCTTTGTCGCGCCCGAAACTACCGATCAGGGACGCGTTCATATCGGTGTCAAAGGCAAAGGGACTTTCTGGATCGACTCTGCTTCTTTAATGCCCGCCGATACCTTCCACGGCATGCGCGCCGACGTATTGGAAGCGTTGAAAGATCTGCCGGTGCCTTTACTCCGTTACCCCGGCGGCTGTTTTGCCGACAGCTATCACTGGCGAGATGGAATCGGCGACCGGGACAAACGCCCCGAACGGTGGTCCGATTTCTGGAACGAATGGGAACCGAACGATTTTGGCATGGACGATTTCATGCTCTTCGTCAAGACGCTCCACGCGCAGCCGCAGATGACCGTGAACTCTCTGACCGGCTCGCCGGAAGAGGCGGCTGATTGGGTCGAGTATGCCAATGGCCCTTCCAGCACCCCGATAGGCAAATTACGCGCGCAGGATGGCCACGCGGATCCCTACGGCATCAAGCTTTGGACAATCGGCAATGAAGTTCAGGAGCTCTGTTCGGAGCCGTACATCGGAGCCAACAACATCGATCGCTACGCGGAACGATACAAACAGTATCGAAATGCAATGGAGGCCAAAGACCCAAATGTCGAAGTCATAGCCGTCGGCGCTGGACCTGGGCCGTTGAAGTGGAACCACGATCTGCTTGACCGGGTAGACGGCGTACCTGCCTTGGGCGTGTCGATCTATACCGGCAACGGAGATATGCGCACTGACGACTTTGATACAAAGTACATTGACCTGAAGGAGCAGTACCGGCGCGTGGTTGCCGAGCCTCTGGATTTCGATCGCCAATTGAATGCTGTCATAGAAAGCATCGGAAACCACATGCCTGACCATCCCTTTGTCGCTGTCACCGAATTTCAATCTTGGTGGCTGACCGAAAAGGTTGATGAAGATTTTCGCCTGTCCGACGCCCTCTATCTTGGCATGGTCTATCACTCGCTCTTCCGCCATGCGAAGCAGGTATCCATCGCCGAGGTTGAGTCCCTCATAAATGTGCAAGGGGTGATCGAGGTCAGCCAGACCTCAGTCAAGCGTACTCCGGAGTATTTCACCAGCATCCTGTATCAGCGGCACACCGGGAAGACCGTATTGCAAACCACGGCCACCGCGCCGGGTGTGGAATTCGATGCAAAGCTGCCCGCGCTGGACGCAAGCGCAACGCTTAGTGCCGACCGGCACACGTTATATCTCGCCGTTGTGAATCGTGCCGAGAAGACCAATATCGATACACAGATTTCCGTGTCGGGTTGGAATTTTTCCGGCTCGACGGCACGCGCCTTCGAGTTGAATGGGAACAGCGAGTTCGCGGAGAATCCATTTGGAAGCGCGGAGAATGTCAACATTCACGAAAAGTCGGTAATTTTCGGCGCAGGCTCGCCGAGGTATACCTTTCCAGCCCATTCCATAACGATATTGGAGTTTATCAACCCGCAAGCACCATGAATTGAGCTGGCCTGCACGGCGGAGCCAATCCAATCGCCTTTTGCTCTGCCTCTCTGAATATCTTGAAGGCTACGAGGTCGCCAGGCTGCAAAAGTATGCAGTCTCCCATCCCATCGAAGTGTAGTAGCCGGCATACGCTAGGCCATGGCTTCGCGAGTCATGGCCTCGAAGTGGAGCTGGTTCGACTTGCGGTCCACATCGATCCGCACGTGCGAGCCGTGCAGGACCTCGCCATTCAGAA
>JBAPOI010001047.1:0-1862 GCA_049279555.1 Candidatus Sulfotelmatobacter sp. | reverse complement strand
AGGGGTAAATCCGACTTGCATTTATTTATTAATAGATTACTATAGATATCTGCTTATTTCCGAGCAGCCCGGGAGACGTTCCCGCAACCCCGAGGTCTCCTGCATCACGGCACTTGAGGAGGTATCGCATGGCAGGCACCCAGCGCCTTCTCGCGATGGCCATGGCGTTTCTTTTGGGCGGCAATTCAGGTGGCGGCAACGCGGATGCGCTTGGCATGGTCGTCCTGGCCGAGCACGCGAAGCTAGGTTCCCAGGCCACGACCGAGGGAACGACGATCTACGACGGCGACCGTCTTTCGCCCGACGCAGAGGGTTCCCTGCGGCTGCTGGTTGGCGATGCGATTGTGGATTTGCCGAAACTGAGTTGCGTGATGATGCACAAAGGCGCGAGCGAGGCGGCGAAGGAGTTCGGAGCGGAGCTTGTTTCGGGAAGCGTCGTGCTTTCGGTGAAGGCAGCAAGCGAAGCGGAAGTCGTCGCGTTTTCGGCTCGCGTACGATCGATGGCGGCAGCGCGGGGCGTCGTTGAGGTTGGAATTGTGGGACCGCGCGAACTTTTGGTCTTTGCGCGGCGAGGGCCGGCGCAGATTTCCTATCACGGCGAGACGGAAACAATTGAAGAGGGAAAGTCTTATCGAGTGCTCTTGAATGATTCCGACGATAACCCGCCGGGATCTCAGGGGGCGAAGAAGTCTGGGAAGCGCAACAAGACGCTGCTGTTGATTATCGCTGGGGCAACGGCTGCGGGCGGTGTCGCGGCGCTGTGGGGCGGCGGGAAGGCTGCGGGCGCGGGAGTGGAGAGCCCGGACCGGCCATGAAGTTGAGGAGGTAGAAGAAGTAGGGGAAGCGGAGGAAGTCGAGTCGAGCGTGTTTTCGTGGATTCCTAGCGCGACGCTGACGGAAGCCGTTTCGCTCGTTTCGCGGTATGCTCGCAAGGCGCGAGGCCGTGAAATGAGTTTACAGATTGAGATTTTTCGACGTGGGAGACGTGTCGCGGTTGTGGCGGGCTTTTCGTTGGCGGTGGCGGCCGCCTTCGCGATGAGCGGCGTGAGCGCGACAAGTAAACTTTTTGCAGTTCCTCAGAAAACGGAACAATCCATTCCCGTACTTAATGCAAAGATTCTAAAAAGTTACCCGCACGATTCGCACGCTTTCACGCAGGGGCTGGAATACTCCGACGGATTCCTTTATGAGAGCACCGGTGAGACCGGGCAGTCTTCGGTGCGCAAGGTGGACTTGGAGACCGGGAAGGTACTGCAGAAGGTGGAACTGAAGGCGGAATACTTTGGCGAAGGGTTGACGATCTTTCGGGGAAAAATTTATCAACTCACCTGGCTTTCGAAGATCGGGTTTGTGTATGACTTGAAGACGCTTCGCAAACTGCGGGACTTTCACTTCTACGGTGAAGGCTGGGGACTGGCTCACGATGGATCGAACTTGATTCTGAGTGACGGGACCAACACGTTGCGCTTTCTCGATCCGGAAACATTTGCGGTGACGCGGACGCTGGAGGTTTATGCGGGTAAGGAAGCAGTGACGAATTTGAATGAGCTGGAGTGCATCGGGAATGACATTTATTCGAACGTGTGGCACAAGAATCGCATCGCGCGAATCGATGAGCGGACGGGGCAGGTGCGAGAATGGATCGTTTTGTCGGCGCTGGCTGCGCAGGAGCAGAAGGAGCCGGAGGGCGTGTTGAACGGGATTGCGTTCGATCCAGCACGGCATCGATTTTTCGTAACGGGCAAAGATTGGGCGCATCTGTTCGAGATTCAAATCGACGGGATAACGTTTTAGAGAAAACACCGCGCCAAGCGCCGACTTCGGTTCACGAGCGGCGACTCAACTCAACACTAAATCCAGCA
>JBAPOI010001046.1:0-1992 GCA_049279555.1 Candidatus Sulfotelmatobacter sp. | reverse complement strand
AGCGCCCAGTGAATTTTTCTCCATTATTTTCGCCCCCGGCTCCCGTTTCTGAGTTCCCACGGCCGGAGCCATGCCCCACAAGGTGCTTTTTCAGGGCTTCGGCACCGGCCGCGTGCGGACTTTTCCCTGAGTCCAAAGGCTTTTCCGAACGCCGCGGCTTTCTACGCAGGTATCCGATCGACAACCGGCGGCGGCATCGCCAACCGCGCGATGCGGTGGAGAATGGCCGCGAACAAGTTCCGCGTCACGGCCACCTCGGCCAGTTGGAATGTCACGTACTTGGCGTGTCGCGTCACCTTGGCCCCAATCTTGATCAGCTTTTCCCGCAGTGTCGTCAGCGACCAGTGACGGACCGGTTTCGGCAAGGCCAGCCGACGCAAGAAGTTGCCCAGGTTGTAGGCCAAGGCGAACAACTGCAAGCGAGCCTGGTTGTCCTTGAACGTGCGGCAGGAGAGCTTGGTCCAGCGGACGGCGTTCTTGCCGGCTTTGATCCACTGCTCCGCCGTGCCCCTGCCATTGTAAAAGCGCGCCACACGCTTCGACCGCCACATGAGGTTCGTCACGATGAAGCCTACGCGCGGGAACAACTCACCCCGGTGCCACTCAATCTTGGCCACCACGCGGCGCGGGTGCTGCCAGGATTTCGCTTGGTACTGGAAGCAATGGTAGAACACTTTGGGCATGTGCGAAGGTCGTCCTGCCGGACGCTTGAGCCAGGGCTCGATTTCCCGCTCCAGCACGGCGTTGGCCTTGAGGCGAATGGCGTAACGATAACCTGCTTCCTCCAACAGGCGGTACAGCGCTGGATTGGCAAAGGCTGCGTCGCCCCGAAAGTACTTCGGAATGTCGCAGTGGCGATAGCGCTCGATCACCGGCAGTAGCACTCTCCGCCAGAACTTGCCGCTGGCGTGATTGCCGCGCCGCAGCATGGACCATTCCAGATCGCCGAACTGGTTGAACAAAAACAGCGGGTGATAACAAGTGCATTCAAAGTGCCCGTTGTAGGCCGTGCCCTCTTGCGTTCCATAGGTCTCGCTGACCGAGCTATCCAGATCGAGGATCAGTTGCCCCAGCGGCTGCCGCCGGTGGACCTTGTCGATCCACTGGCCGGAGAGATTCATGAGCGCCGTGAGATTCTCCTTCGTGCTGAGGATCTCCGTCTCGAATCGGCCGACCTCGCTGGTCGAGGCCGCTTGTTTCTCCGGCTGACTCGCCCTTCCACCCACAACGTGTCGCATGGCAGGATCAATGCACAACCGCTCGGCATCATTGACATCTTCATAACCTGCCTCGCGGCTGTAGATCGACTGACGCAGAAGCTGTACAAGGCCATGCTGCTTGTTCCGGCCGAGGCGAGAGTCTTGTAGGCCGTCTGCACCCATTTCCGTCAAGCCGAGCACCTCGTCGAGTTCTCGGTAAGCCAGCAACCCGGCGTCGGTGGTGACTTGGCTGCCGAGGAATTTCAGCTTCAAACGAGTGTCGAAACGGACCCGCAAATTTGCATTTTGGCAGTCACCCATTGGGTTCCCCTCTCAGCATGGCACGAATTGGCAGAATACCCCTGTTTTTCAAGGGCGTTGCGCAAATCACATGCCATAGCGCAGAGAGTCATCTGGGAAATGCGGGCTTAGTGGTTTATTTGTTGGCAAAGTCGGTCACTAAGTGTCGAGCATATCCCATTCGTCACCTAGAACCCAGCGAAGCGCTGACAATTTACCATTTAACATTCCCCATTCAAAATCAGTCCACGGGCCAACGTTGTCGATGCCGTATTTTCGTTCAACCCGTTTAGCGGCTTTCAGCGCTCCTGCCCAAATATCATCGTGTATTGTGTGTGGATCGTTTGGCGCGCCCTTTGGTACCAATTTGATTATGCCGTCTTCAATGCACTCTTCACGAACTTTGTGCCGGTTGTACCAGACTTTGTCGATTAACTCACCAATGGTTTCGACAATTTCCGTCAAGCTGCGCGCTTGCTCAACCCACTCTTCT
>JBAPOI010001045.1:0-1642 GCA_049279555.1 Candidatus Sulfotelmatobacter sp. | reverse complement strand
GTATCCGGTTGTTCTCACGGGTGCGAGCAATCCAGTGCCGATGAATATCAGCCTTGATAGTTTTGTTTTCAATGGCAAGTTGGTCGGCCTGGGAGCCAAGGCGAGTGTCCACGACAAGGTTAATGTTTTCCAGGGTGGATCGAAACTACCTGTAATCGTGACCTCCGACTCGTAAGTTGCAGACCTATGCCGACGTCATTGAATGAAATTGTCCCCGCTTTGAGCCGGGAGACCGGGAAAGTTGTTTTTGCCGGGCGCGAGCGCAGCGAACAGAAGTGGTCTGATGTACGGCGCTCGATAGAAGCAGTCGCGGCCCGCCTTGAGGCAGTGGGAGTACACTCCGGTGACAACGTCGGCCTACTGGCCGCCAACTCCTACGAATGGCTGCTCGTTGATTTGGCCTGTTTACTTCTCGGTTGTGTTTCCGTTCCATTCGACGTCCGGCGCGATTGGGACATCGAATGCATCGTCCCTGAATATGACCTGGCTTTACTGGTTACGGATGTTGCCGGTGCTAGCGGTCCGAAAATATTGTCCACCAGTTCCCTACACTCGGCGTGGGATGCTGGATCTCCCGCGCAGCACCGCTTCCTGCCCCATCGCTTCTCATCCCACGACCCTTACACGGTAAAGTTTTCCTCGGGAACCACCGCCCAGCCCAAGGCACTGAAAACCCGTGCGCTACATTTCGATCACATGGCGGAGCACGTTCATTCTCAGTTTCCTCTCGATGTTTCTGATCACTACCTATTGCTGATGCCGCTCAGTATTTATTTGCAGCGGTTCTTTGTCCATCTCAGCATTCTGACAGGGGCTAGCGTAACCATCGGACCAATGGAACAGGCGCCCCGACTCTTGCAAAGCTCCCAGCCGACAGTTCTTATAGGAGTGCCTCAACTGCTCAAATCGCTGTTAGCCGTCTATCACAGACAGCGTGAAAAAAATCCCGAAACCGCTTCACTCCGCGGCCTGTTCGGTGGACGAATGCGCTATCTGTGGACCGGAACTGCTCCGATCGATCGCGCCACGTTGTTGGAATTCGACCGGGAAGGAATCCCGGTTTATGAAGGCTACGGAATGTCCGAGACCGGCCTGATCGCCAAAAATTATCCCGGGGCCAGACGTGTGGGCAGCGTAGGCAAGCCGTTTCCCGGAAAATCCATCGAGCTTGGCCGGGCGGGCGAAGTGATCGTTCGTAGCGCCTATCACACAAACGAGGGCTACTGGCGAGGCGAGGATGAAGGCGTATTCCTGGGCAACGGGTGCATCGCCACCGGGGATGTTGGCCGCTTCGACGTCGATGGCTTCCTCTATCTTGTCGGACGCACCAAGGACGCCATCGTTTTATCGAGCGGATACAAGGTTTTTCCAAGTATGGTCGAGGAGCGATTGCTCGCTTCGGGTCCAATCAAAGAATGCCTCGTTTATGGACAGGGACAATCCTATTTGACTGCCCTCATTGTGCCCGCCAAAGAAATTGTTACTGACGAGCAACTCACCGAGGCACTGGCCCGCGCGAACTCGGGTACACCTGTTCACGAACAAGTGCTGGCTTTCCTGCGTGTGCCGGATGGCCAAAATGCGTTGCGCAATACGGTAGGAAAACTTGATCGCAGGTCGGCTCATGTCCGCTATGGTGAAC
>JBAPOI010001044.1:0-4943 GCA_049279555.1 Candidatus Sulfotelmatobacter sp. | reverse complement strand
ATCCTCGACAATGCGGTCGTGCTCGTAAACGATGATGGCAGTACCCAAAGCAAGGCGGAGTTTCTGGCAAGTCTGAAGAGTGCCAGTTTGCCGGAGCGCCAGATTTCTCGGGAATCGCTGACCGTTCACGTATTCGGGATCTCGGCGATCGCGAGTGGACTACTGCACGTCAAAGGCGTGGAGAACGGAAAGTCCTACATACGGAAGGAGCGTTTTATCGATACGTGGATCTCTAAGAGCGGCCGATGGGTATGTGTCGCCACCGCTGTTACCCCAGTGTTTTAATAAGACCGGCATGGACACTCGAAGTTGGTAGACTCGTGGAAATTAACTAATCGGTCCGACCGATACGATGGCCTAACTCCAGAATGCTTATGATGTTTCATGTGTCCGGTTCTACATGCTTCATCGCGACTCTATTCGTTGCCATGATTATGATCGTATCTGGCACCCGGTCTCTCGCCAACTCTCAGGATGTAGAAGCCGAGAACGCTGATTCCCAAGGCGCTGATCCAGACAAGGTATTTCCACGCCCTAACAACACCCGGTGGATGGTGTCCGGGCAGTTCAACACAATCCTGCAAGGACATCCTAGTTTTCTAGCTCGGTACACGGGGGCAAACAGTCTTAAACCCCAGGCAGAAATCCACGACTCTCGCGTGTTTACGCTCTATACGGGTTTGCAAATCACAAGTACAACTGAAGTGTTTTTTGACGCCGAAAGTGCCGGTGGTCATGGGCTAAGTGACGGATTGGGTCTTATGGGGCTAACTAACGCCGATGTAGTTCGAAACCCTGAGTTGGGCCCGACACCGTATCTTGCTCGAATCATGCTCCGGCAGATCGTGCCGTTGGGCTCTGGAAATATCGAGGAAGAGCGTGGCCCGCTCTCACTTACAAGACAAATTCCTGCCCGACGCCTAGAACTGAGGATCGGAAAGTTCGCTCTCCCAGACTTTGTCGATGTGAACGGCGTGGGGAGCGATACCCACTTACAATTCATGAACCTGGCCATCGTCAATAACGCCGCTTATGACTATGCAACAAATGCGCGGGGTTACACATACGGTGCATTATTGGAATACTACGACCACTTGGGAGCTATTCGCTTTGCCGAAGCGGTAATGCCCACGATTCCGAATGGCATGGAGTTCGATTGGAGCTTGCGGAGGGCGCGGGAAGAGAATGTTGAGCTAGAAGTGCAAGCGAAAGTATTGAGGAAGCGCACGACTACGCTTCGCCTATTGTCGTTTGTGAGCCACGCTAATAGAGGGGACTACAGAGAAGCTGTTGATAGATTCCTTCGAGGGCTCACGTCTCAGCCGGTTGTCGATGCAACTCGGGAGCAGGGCCGTGTGAAGTATGGGTTCGGCGCAAATTTTGAGCAAGAAATCAGCCGTTATTTCCGAGCCTTCTCGCGATTCAGCTGGAATGATTCCCGATATGAATCCTATGAAGTCAACCAATCCGCGTCCCTAGGCGTGGACCACCGTGGTGACCATTGGCACCGTGAAAAAGATAAGGTAGGTGTCGCTTTTGTCACAAATGCGATTTCTAGAAACGTACAGGCATACTTCAGACTCGGAGGAACAGGCATTCTAATTGGTGACGGAGGACTGAACTATGGTCGAGAATCCATAGTGGAGGGATACTATAATGCCCATCTCTGGCGCGGCCTGTATGCGGCGACAGACTTACAACACGTTGTAAATCCTGGATACAATCGCGACCGTGGCCCCGTCTGGGTCCCTTCGCTTCGTCTTCACCTAGAACTGTAAGACAATCTTTTCGCTCAAAACCGATAGAGAGTAACCTCCCCTCGGATTGCCGTTTTAGCAGCGGACTGACCGGCACTTCATCCGGTTCCAAGTATGAAGATGCGATAACAGGTATGAGTGAATATTTCACTCTTAGCGTTTGCCTCACTCCGTTACTCCGTTAGTCCAGTGAACGCTTCGTCACCAGTAGCTCGGAGACGTTTATTGCCGAGTCTAGCTTCAGTCAACGGCACGAACTACTCTGGCTCGCTCGAATTCGTCCAATTGCACACCGAACTGATGCTCGGCAATGCTCTCCACCATGAGGCTATAAATGACTTTCGATGGTTTCCCGACGATCCACATTTCGTATCGCGGATCATCGCCTGAGTTCCTCCAATTGGAGGTAACCTGCACTCCGAGTTGCCTTGCGGAAGCTTCGGAAAGATGAAAAACGACAACCTGAAGAAGCATCTGCCCCGCAAGGTGAAGTTCGTCGAGCACGTACTGTAGGCCCTGGCTAATATCTTCGGGATTCACAATGCCAGGGGCATCAGCCGTTTGCATTACCACTACTGTAGGTTTGGGCTCTGGCTGTTTGCCATAAGTGCTCGCTTGAAGAGAACCGACAATTAAAATGAAAAGTGCTCCACACTGTTTGAGTTTCATCGGCGACAACCTCGCGAGGGGAAATAGAGCCCGACATGGAACAATCTTCTGGTACCGATATAGCGAGCATTTACAATACAAACAAAGGATTATGTTGGCCATCATCTTCTTATTCGTGGGCCCTCAGACTTAGGAGGACGACTGCAACCACCCCGAAACCGATTCCAGTCCATTGAAGTGGGGTCACCTTCTCCTTGAAATAGAAAAGCCCTACCATGACAGCGCCGATCATGATCACCAAATTCACCAGTGAGCCAGCGATAGCCAGGTTTACCCGGCTTGCAAGAACACCAAATAGTAGATAGGCGACCGGCGCTAGAATAATCACCGTGATTCCACTTCCAGTGCTCGACGTTTTAGCCCAGTTCGTGCTAAGCGAATCACACAGAATGAAGAATCCCGCGCTGAATAGAGTCAGAGTCCATGTCAATATAGTTTGCATCAGCAACGCTCCTCGCCTCTTGTAGTGATCTTTCCTTATCCTAATCGACGACCAAATAAAGCGCCTACGTTTGAGAGCGGCCACAGTGTGTAGTTATGCTCACTCACAGATACTGTGCGAACGCGCGTCGATACACACTGAAATATTCATCAACTGACTCGTCGGTAAGACCGAAGGCTGAAGCGTCGTATTCATGCACTCCTTGGCTATTGCTCGGACTACTGCTCGTCCAGTCTTGCATCTTCTCGATCGCCAGTTTGTTCTCTGAGAGACCAAGTCGGGCTCGCAGGCGAAGCACGACTTTTAATGTATTGCGCGCACACTCTCGGAAAGAGATGTGTATGACACCCTCCCTGGGCAGAGTGGGCAATATGCCCATTGCCTGATCCAACTCTGTTCCCAACCATTCAAGAACACTCGGTCCCAGTCGGCAGGCCCCATGAGGATAAGTATTATTGTAGATTTCTCCGTCAATGCGATTCAGGCTACTCCAGGAAGGGACGACACTTCGCGGGTCTCGATGGGTCCAAATAACTGTCGCATCAGGGAAAAGCCGAAATAGCGCCCTCAGGCCCTGCAAGTGCATCGGAGATTTAAGTAATAATCGTTGATGTGGAAATTTCCAGGTGAGTAACTGCAGTTGCCGGCGATAGTACTCGTAGGAAGGTGTCAGGTCCTGGTGCAGCAGCCACATTGCGTACGATGGCACTGCATCTGCGAAGAATAGGACAAACTCCTGACTCATAAACGAATTCATAAAGAGCAGCTGACACTCTTCTGGTTCTACCATACCTACAAAATGCGCAGCTTGGCGCTTTTGGATTGTCTTGGAGCCGATTAAGTAATCTTCTAGCTCGCAAACAATTCCTGCAAGGCCACGTGCCTCGGAGTTGTTGTATGGCCGGTTCTTGCGACGTGGATCCGTTGCGTAGGTGATAGGATCTGGCGGGGGCGCCGGTTTCCAGACCTCCCACATCTGCAAGTGGCGAAGTGTCGGATCTTGAGCCATGACCCGATGAAGGAAAGTAGTCCCCGTCCGCGGAAGACCCGTGATGAAGATGGGCGCTCGTATCTCTACATCGGCAATCTCAGGATGTCGGCGCAGGGAATCCGAGAGAAGCAGGCGATTGATCAGCTTCTGAATTAGGATTTCTCTCACAAAAACGCGTCCCACAAATGTCAAGCTCGCCTCTTCTTCCAAACATCGGACGAGTAGATTCAAGGGAACTATAAATTCGTCTCCGCCGAAGTCTTCCAGCCGAGCGCGATTGCGAGCAACGGCACACAAGTCCTGGGGATCTAGACTTGCGGAAACGAGGCCTCGATCGCGAAGAATCCGCCCGAGGCGATCAACTAAGCGATAGGTTAATGTCCTCGTCATAATAGCTTGCCATTGCATTCGAAATAGCTCAGCCCAGGCCCATGTTCGGCTCCGTATCCGAACTATACGTTCTTCAAACACGCATGATTCGTGGCAAAGGATGCCTTCCTTGCACCATGGCTTCGCTCGGACCAAACATTCGAAACGCTACCACAAAATTTCCAGATTTCGGCGTCGGCAGCCAATTCGACGTTTGATCGGCTGGCCGATCAGACTGCAATGCCAATTCCACATTGCCGCCCCATCTTTTCCCTGCGCTTGTATTACCCCAGCTGTAGCGATCAATCGGATTCTTAACCAGTTGATACTGGGGCAACTTGTATACGGTAAATGACCAGGAATACTTCGCTTGTCGTAACCCTTCTGCCGGGACAGTAAGACGATAATTTCGGGTGCCACTGAGCGACTCGTTGCGGTCGTCCACGTAGGCAAATGGATATATCGCTTCCTCCGGCGCGAGGATGCCAAGGCCTGCCTTGGCGGACGCCGCTCTTGAAAGGTGATCACGGCCAGGCTTTCCCGCCAATGGACCTTCCCATATCCAGCCAGGACAGAACTCCTCGAAATGCGATTCACGCTCGGTGATTTGATCATGGCCCAATGTGATGGCATGCTCGAGAATGATTCGTAGCGACTTATTCACTGCATTCGCGGCGAAGGGGTCATCGCGGAGGATGCCAAGCTGAGTCAGTCG
>JBAPOI010001043.1:0-28322 GCA_049279555.1 Candidatus Sulfotelmatobacter sp. | reverse complement strand
CCCGTGCGTTGCGAAGGCTTTCGCCGGGCTGTAAACAGATGACAGGGAAAGGCTTGAAACCCGCGCCGGTAGCCACTTCGCGCGCGTGGAGTTTCGGCCAGCCGGAGGGCAAGAAATGCAGATCGGAGTTTACGGTTCAGGTTATCTGGGCACAGTGATTTCGGCCTGCCTGGCGGATTTTGGAACTCCAGTTTCGTGCTGTCATCCTGATCGCACTCGCATGGTCGAGATGGCTCAGGGCAACATTCCGTTCCACGAGAAAAATTTAAAAGAAGTCATCCGGAGGAACGTGCGGGCAGGCCGCCTCACGTATTCCACCGACATCGAATCGTTTGCGCGCAAGACGCAAGTGATTTTTCTGGCCGAAGACAATGCGGAGAATCTTTCCGACGTTGTGCTACGCATCGCGCGGCTGGCGCCTAAGCCTCCGATTTTAACCGTCGTCACACCCGTATCGGTCGGCACGGCCTCGGCGCTGGAAAAAAGCCTTAAAGATGCGGGCCTGCAGGGAACGATCGTTTCTCAGCCCATGTTCTTCACGGACGGTTGCGCCGTGGAAGATTTCAACTGGCCTGACCGTCTGATTCTGGGAGCAACTTCGACGGAAGCGATACAGGTGCTTAAGCAGATTTTTCATCCGCTCGTAATGCGCGGCGTGCCGGTGATTGTGACCAATCAGGCTACAGCCGAACTCGTGCGGGAAGCTGCGACGGCTTTCGTCGCGACCAAGATCTCTTTCATCAACGAGGTCTCGGCCCTCTGTGAGCGGGTCGGCGCGGACGCAGTGAACCTGGCGCTGGCTCTCGGCCTGGATAAGAAAATTGCTCCACGCTGCTTGCAGCCGGGAGCGGGCATGGGCGGTGTGTTTGCCGAATCAGACATGGATTCGCTCTCGGAACTGGCGCAAGCGAATGGGGTTTCGTTGAGAGTGCTGAGCGCCGCGCGGGAAGTCAACCTGACGCTGGCTGATCGCTTAGTCGAGAAGATTGCCATCGCCTTGAATTCGGTGGAGAACAAAGATGTGGGAATTCTTGGTCTCGCTTTCAAGCCGAATACAAACTCGGTGGCCGGTTCATCTGCGGTGCGTTTAGCCGAGCACCTTGTGGCCAAAGGAGCGCGAGTGCGAGCTTATGATCCGGTGGCGCTTGGCGAGGCCAAGATGCGGCTGAATGGCTCGGTGCGCTATTGCGAATCGGCGTATGCGGCAGCGGAAGGCATGGATGCGCTGGTTGTAGGAACGGGCTGGCCGGAGTTTCGCGCGCTGGACTTCGACCGCATCAAGCACCTCCTCAAAAGCCCGATCATTGTGGACACCAAGAATCTGCTCGACTCCGTGCGGCTGCGGGCCATGGGGTTTGAGTATGTCGGCGTGGGACGCGGGTGAAAGCCGGCATGCCCCAAAAGTATTAAGCGCGCGAAATCCTCCCCGAAACCCATAACCCAAGGCATCGTGGTGCGAGGATCTGTGAACCCAGGAACTGTGAACGAAGAGCTTCTTACTCCCGCAACGCACTCCGAGCCCCACGCTCTGTCAGCGCGCTGTTCTGATTTGATTTCTGGCGTTCTCGATAGTATTTCGTATAGTCTTTTCTGCGTATCCTTCTCCAGCCTGGTTCATGCGCTGGGCACCGTTTGGTACCGCTTTTCAAGCGAAGAGTGATTCTTCTTACGACGCTCCGCATTGCAAGTGAAGAATCTCGTACCTTCAGCCGAGCCGTTTTTCAGAACTGGACGATGTCCACCTCACTGCTATAGGTAGGCGAAGCTCCCCACTTCTGCCCGGGCTGGTTATAAGTTAGAAACTGCAGTGAGCCTCCGGGTTCGATATAAATGGGCGAAATACAGCTGCCCGGGGCCCCCGAGGGCTTACCTACGATCGACGCCGCGCACGGCATCGAAGTCTCGTTATTCCAGTAAACCAACAAGGCTTCGCTCACGAGATCGTTCGTAGGGCGTTCAGCAATATTCGTTGCCAGGAGGATATTCGCTCCAACGCTGCCCGCGACGAAGACGGCTTTCAGCTTGGGATAAGTGGCATTCGTCCAGTCGAGGAGGTTGTATTCGTAGTCGGTCAGAGGGCCTGACCCTAGCGCCGGACTGCCAAACTGAATCGCTCGGAGGCTATAGCTGCAGCCGAGCGTCAAGGTGGTGAACGAGCCATTGCCGCCACCATACCCAGTGGAAATCTGTGAGCCTGCGCCAACGATCACGCCCGACCAACCGGCCGATAACTGCCATTTGCAACTGCTGGAAGCTACGACGGAGAACAGCCAGGGAGAGCCGGGGAACGAGAATTCGTAGCCGCCATTGGCTCCGATGATGGAGTAATTTAGTGTCTCCTTGACTCCGCCCTGCGCCTGGGTTCCTGATGGCCAGAAGCCGAATCCGAAACCAAAGAGATTGTAGAAGCCGGAATATGGTCCATCCGTTTCGAGGGTGGCTGCGGTGTTGGCCCGGTTGCGGATCAAATTGCAGCCATTGGGCACTCCATTGACCGTCGGGTAGGTGAAGCTGCGGAGTTGCCCGTTCTCGTCAGTCCAGCGCAGGATGGCGTTGGGTACGCTGGTCTGCACGTCACCGACTGCGACGCAGATCAAGTAGCTTGCGTCAACCGTCGGCGCGGTGATGACAGGGGTAGCCGGCAGGAGCGACGTTTCGTTGAGGAAATCCTTGCGAATTTCGGTGAGTGAGGCGTGAGCCATCGTCCACGGCGCCAACAGCAGGAGCAGCACGAGAAGCTTCTCGATCATCCGAATCTCCTGGACCTTACACAGTAGATTCTGGATGCGCTAAGGTTATGGTCGTTGGTCACACGAAAGCGATATCTTAATGGTGGAAAAATCGGTTTCGGGACGGCCACGTAATCGCACCGCGTACGGAGACGCGTACAGAGAAAGACAACCCTGAAGATCGGTTGCTATAATCAGCGTGGCGGTGGGAATAGCTCAACTGGCAGAGCACCGGACTGTGGCTCCGACGGTTGCGGGTTCGATTCCCGTTTCCCACCCCAGAGTTTTCCTGCCGGTTCTCACGGAACCTGCGTGAGCCTTACGCTCCTTGAGCCATCGCCTTCGGCCGATCTGGCTGGGAATCGGATCCTGACCTGCCATCCGTCTGGGACCCCGACAATTCTCGCAGTGCATCATCCCAAAACGAAGAATTCGAGTCGACGGCCGCGACCCCAAGCTGGCGCGTCGACCCGTCATTTTCTTTCTGCACCCACACCACTGAAAATTGTTCCTCTTTGTTGGAACGGGCGAGGATGACGGCGTCGCCGAGCCGAAGCTCTCCGCGCACGCCCTTCAAAAGGGCTCCCTGGCGGCTGATATTGACAGTCATTACTTCCTCGTCGAAAGAGTTGCCGGCCGGGCCGGTGGCGACGAGTCGAACCGGAAACATGGCATCGATGCGTGGTTCGACGCGCTCGATTTTGAACTGCGCCATGAGTCCGCCCAGTTGCGATGCGATGGTCGCGAGGTCCTGAGCCGCCTTGAGGGAGTCCTGTGCCCGCGCCGATGTGCCATCGGCTGCCTGCGCGACTCCGCTGATATTGGTCGAAATGTTCACGGCCCCGCCGGCGGCTTCGCTGGCATTACGGGTCATCTCGTCGGTGGTTGCACTCTGCTCTTCGACTGCGGCGGCGATTGTGGCGGAAATGTCATTGATCTGGTTGATGACTCCGCTGACCGTTCCAATCGCTTGAACCGCGCCTTTGGTGTCAACCTGGATGGCAGCGATTTTGTGGCTGATGTCGTCGGTGGCCTGGGCTGTCTGTTTGGCGAGTTCTTTCACTTCTTTGGCGACAACGGCAAAGCCTTTGCCGGCTTCTCCGGCGCGCGCGGCTTCGATGGTTGCATTAAGAGCCAGCAAGTTGGTCTGCCTTGCGATCGATGTAATTACCTTAATCACAACTCCGATTTCGGCGCCGGATTGCCCCAGCTTGGCCACGGTGGCGTTGGCGGCCCGCGCGGCGCTGACGGCAGTGGTGGCGACTTTCGCGGCTTCATTGGCGTTGCCTGCAATGCTTTGAATCGTGGATTTCATTTCTCCGGCGCCGGTGGAGAGGCTTTGGAGATTCTGCGTGACCTGCTGGGTGACGCGGGAAACGGAATTGGCCTGATCCGCCGTTTGCCCGGAATTGGCCGAGATCTGCTGGCTGGCATCAAGCAACTGCTGGCTGGCCGTCGCCAGCTCATGAGTGTGGGCCACGACGCCTCGAAGAAGTTCCTGAAGCTTGTCCATGAACCGGTTGAAGAGCCGGCTGACTTGGCCCAGTTCGTCGTTGCTGAAAGCTCCCGCGATCTCCACGCGCTTGGTGACGTCTCCTTCGCCCTCGGCGATATCCTGAATCATGCGGGTTAATCGGCTGAGCGACTGCGTAATAGTGCGCAACACCGCCAGGCTGCCCGCAAACGTTAATCCCGCCCCGATGATTACCACCAGATACACCGCGAACGCGAGATGGCTGCTGCGGGCGTAGGCTTGGGTTGCGCGATTGTCGAGGGTTTGGCCGAGCTTGTCCTGGTGTTCGGAAACTGCGCGCAGGAAACCCTCAAAGGCCGGGTTCGCCTTCTCAATGATCGCCTGGTGGGATTCGGCGTTGCGAGCCTGCAGAAGAAGCTTGGTTACGTCGGCATTGGCCTGCGTTAGTTTTTCGAAGGCTGCGGAAATGACGCCGCTCTCTTCCGTTTTCTGAATCAGCGCTTGTGCCTGCTTCGAAAGAGTCTCACTTTCTTTCATAAGCGCTTCGACGGCATCTGGATCCTTTTCCTGCACCATCTTCTGCGTCACGCTCTGAAGTTTCACCGCCAGGTCCATGAGTTGGAACGAAGCCTGACTTTGCGAGCGTGCCGTCACGGTTAGATTGCGCGATAAAGCCGAGGATACCCGCAGAATGTAGGGACAATCCCACGACCGCAACGGCAGTGATGGCAAGCGATGCGGCCAGCGCCAGAGTCATGCGCCGCGCGATACTGATGTTCATGTCGGCGTTCTCCTTCAGGATGGCGGCTAGCGGAGTTTATCCACCCGTAATCCGAAGACGATCGATCCGATCGGTTTGGCCCCTTCGAGAACAGGTAGTCCAACCTGGATCATTTGCAGCCCGGTGGAGTCATCCAGTTTCACAGTACCAATCCACGTTTTTCCACTCATCGGCACTTCATGTTTGGGCATTCCCTTGTGGGTCCAGTGTTCGGTTTTTGCATTAAATCCCACCTTGCCGCCGTCCGCCCCGGAGACGAAGATTTTGACGATCTGGTCGTTGCATAGGCCCTTCAGATATTGGGAAACAGCCTCTTGCCAATTCCTCTCACAAAAGGATCGAGAATGGAAAGACTGTGCCATTTGTTGTTGGTCATGTCCTTCCCCTCAGCCGGAGGATTTGAGTTATAAGTCTTCACCGCGGCCACGATCTGTGCGTCGGTGCTGTATTGCTTCAGTTGTTTGATCTGAGCGTTCAACTTCTCCTGCAGTTCGGGAGGGGCTTGTCCGGAGCTTGCGGCAGAACAGATGAAAAGCAGGATTACCGTGTTTATTATGGGATTGAGCGTCATGGGCAGTCTGACCTCAGCGGATGATGTGACGAGCGATAGGCTCTGGCAGTTTCTATCGGCATCCGCCACGAAGACATCAATTAATGAAGGCAAGTGCTATGGCTTTCTGATCGCTGCCTTGCCTTGTCTTTCCTAGGCCGAAATCTTTGGTGGCGTGAGTTCCATATTGGGAAAATGCCGCCCATGATGGAACATTTCCTGATTTCCATTCATTGACCGTGGAACCTGCCCAGACTAGAATCCGCAAGAATCTTCCATTCTTCGCTAGTTCGTGCTTGCGCGTTGCTAGCCAGGATTGAGTGCAATACTCACAAAATGTTCACGGGCCCGGCTCCTTAGAAGTCATGATTTTGGAAGGAGCTCCATGAAGAGTTCTCAAAGCGACAAAGTTAAGTTCATACGCAAACCTTCCGGTAACAACGAGGCCAAGACTGTTTCGGGACCATTTCCCGTTGTAGGCATTGGGGCATCCGCGGGTGGGCTGGAAGCCTACTCCGAGCTCTTGCATAACCTGCCGGAAAAAACCGGCATGGCGTTCGTACTGGTGCAGCACCTCGACCCCAAACACGCAAGCGGGCTGCAGGAAATTCTTGCAAGGACGACCGGGATTCCAGTCACTGAGGTGACTCACGGAACAAAAGTCCAGCCCGATCATGTGTATGTGATTCCGTCCAACACTGACCTGAGCATCAAGGGCGGTATCCTACAACTCAGTGATCGAACGATGGTGCACGGACAGCACATGCCCATCGACCATTTTTTCCGGTCCCTGGCGAAGGATGCAGGCCAGCGAGCCATTGGTGTGGTGTTATCGGGAACAGCGTCTGACGGTACGGAAGGATGCCGCGCTATCAAGGCGAGTGGAGGGCTCACCTTTGCGCAGGAAGAATCGTCCGCCAAGTATGACAGCATGCCGCGCAGTGCCATCAATGCCGGCGTCATCGACTTCATCCTTGCACCCAAGGACATTGCCCGCGAGTTGGGTGGCATCAGCCGGCATCCTTACGTCACGCGAGTTTTGTCCGAGAATAATGAATTCAAAGGGATGGTGGGAAGCGAACTGGACGCGCTTTTCGGGCTGCTGCGCGAGTCGTCCGGAGTGGATTTCACCAATTACAAGCACACTACACTACAGCGCCGCATCCGGCGCCGCATGGTCGTCCATAAGATCGAGAAGCTGAAGGATTACGTCCGCTTCATTGGGAAAAAACCGGAGGAACTCGAGGAACTCTACCGCGATCTCCTGATTCACGTCACAGGGTTTTTCCGGGAACCGGAAGCGTTTCTTGCCCTGCGCAAACACGTTTACCCAAAATTGTTTGAGGGCCGCAAGCCGGATAACCCCATCCGGGTTTGGGTGGCGGGCTGCTCCACTGGCGAGGAGGCCTACTCGATTGCCATCACTCTGCTCGAGTATCTCTGGGCCCACACCCGGAACATTTCGCAAGCGGCTACGAGCATTCAGATTTTTGCCACCGATATCAGCGAAACGGCGCTCGATCGCGCCCGCACCGGTCTGTACACAGAAGCGGCAGTGGCTGAGATTTCGCCGGATCGTTTGAAGAGGTTCTTTGTACGGCAAGACGGGGGATATCAGGTCAATAAGTCGGTCCGTGACATGTGCATCTTTGCCCGGCAGAATCTGGTGAAAGATCCGCCCTTCTCCAACCTCGACCTGGTGAGCTGCCGCAATGTTCTCATTTACATGGGTCCGGTTCTGCAAAGAAGAGTGATTCCTACGCTGCACTATGCTCTGAAACCGGGCGGCTATCTGATGTTGGGGGAGGCGGAAGGACTTGGGGGATTCGGCGATCACTTCGCGCTGGTCGCCAAAAAAGACAAGATCTATCAAAAGCGGAAAGCCAGCGCACGTCTTGCGACGTATTTCCCCGATTCGCACTACGCTCTACCCAGAGGCGGAGATGGCAAGCCGCTCCGCCAATTGCCGGCTCCATTTACCGTAGAAAACGAAGTGGAGCAACTGCTGATCAACCGCTTTGTCCCGGCCAGTATCGTGGTCAACGATCAGATGGATATTGTGCAATTTCAGGGCAAAACCGGCCCCTATCTGGAGCCAGCCGCCGGACACCCGACGTTCAATCTATCGAAGATGGCGCGCGAGGGATTAATAGTGGATCTTCGCGCGGCTTTGAGCGCCGCCAAGAAAACCAATGCGCTGGTGCGGAAAGAAGGGATTAAAGTTCATGCCGAGGGAGGCACGCGGGACGTCGTGCTGGAAGTACTTCCTCTGCGGAGCCACGGCTCCCAGGAACGCTACTACGTGATCGTCTTCCAGGAGAAGGTTTCGACGCCCGCCCGCGCGGAAGGCAAAGACCGCAGAGACAAACCGGCGAAGCCGGCCTCGCCAACGCTACGGGAGAACGAACTTCTGAAACGCGAAATGACACAGCTACGGGAGCAGTTGCGGGCATTGATTGACGACCACGAAACTACGATGGAAGAGTTCAAGTCAGTAAACGAAGAGGTTCTGTCGGCGAACGAAGAGTTACAAAGCACGAACGAAGAACTGGAGACTGCCAAAGAGGAGCTGCAATCCACCAACGAGGAACTCACAACGCTCAACGAGGAGATGCAGAACCGCAATAGCGAATTGAGCTCGGCGAACAACGACCTGCTGAATTTGCTGGGACAGGTGGATATGCCGGTCGTGATGGTGAGCAGCGATCTGCACATTCGCCGCTTCAGTCCGCCCGCCCAAAGAATCCTAAATCTGATGCCGAACGATGTAGGCCGGCGTTTGGGACAGATCCGGCCGAATCTGGACTTTCAGGATATGGAGTCGATGGTTCGGGAAGTTATTGAGCGTGAGCAGCAGCAGCAGCGTGAAGTTCGTACCCTTGATGGCGGTGCCTGGCACTTGCTGCGCATTCGGCCTTACGAAACCTGGGACCATAAGATCGAAGGTGCGGTCATCAGCTTGCAAAATATCGACAACCTTAAACGGATGGTCAACCAGACCCGCCAGTACGCGGACACTCTAATCGAAAGCGCCCGGGAGGCGATCCTGGTTTTGGACAACGAGTTAAAGGTTACGGTCGCCAATCCGGCTTTTTACCCTCTGTTTGACGTGACTAAGGAAGAAACCGAAGGCCGTTTGGTCTTCGATTTGGGCAGCGGTCAGTGGAACACGCCACGGCTGCGCCAATTGCTGGAGGAAATTGTCCCGCAAAATTCGCGCGTCGACGATTTCGAAATAAGCTATGACTTTCCTCACATCGGAAGGCGAAATATGCAGCTCAATGCCCGCCGTGTCGAACTGCAGCCGGGGCACCCCTTCATTCTGCTGGCCATCGAGGATGTGACCGCGAGTCGGCGAAATGGCGCGGCCTGAAATATACAATTTCATTCCAGCCAATGCGGCCCGCCGCAAAGTCGGTAGTGGGCCAGTCAGATTTCCACAGGCTAGCCAAGCCGGACGGCTTGTGGGAGACTGGCGGTATGAAGAAACCAGAATTGACCGGCGCGGGTTGGCTTGGGCCAAGGAGCGAAATGGATCGTGCCAGTCATCGTTTCGGCAAGTGCTCTCAGTGCAAGGAGATCATCTGCGTCGAAAAGGCCGTGGCTGATGGACCGCGTACCCAGCGAGAAACCAGCAAAATACTATCTAAGGCATTTGATACACACGTTAAGCTGAATCACCCAGAGAACTACAACCAAGCCGCTTCCCGTACGACAAACAATTACGACACCTAAGCTATGACCATCGGCAAGGGCAAGCGTCCGTCAGCTCTGAATCTACCGCAAAGTCAAAGTTCTGGCCTAGGTTTCCAACTCAAGGTAGAATCCAAGATTCGAGCGAAATGAACCGTATCTTCCATCCTTTTCGAAGTGCATCCCGGCAACTGGGGCCGCTGGAGCAGCGGCTGCTCGACGCGTTGTGGGCGAAAGGCAGCGCGACGGTCCGCGAGCTGCTGGAGAACGGTTATGAGGATCTGGCATACACCACGGTGATGACCACGCTCGACCGTCTCTACAAGAAGAGCGTGCTCATGCGCAAAGAGGAGGGCAGAGCGTACCGCTATACTCCCCGCCTCAGCCGTGAGGAGTTGCATTGTGAGGTGGCAGGACAGGCTTTTCGGCAACTGCTGGACGCGAGTCCGGCTTCGACCTTGCCGCTTTCGTTTTTAGTGGAAATTCTCGGTGAACGCGATGCCCAATTGCTCGACGACTTACGAAAGCTAGTGGAGAAAAAGCGGCGCGAACTCAATCAACGAGAACCGCATACGAAGGAGATTAAGTAATGTTCGCCGTCCGTGGGATTGCGGTCTCCCTCTCGATCTTCGTCGTGATTTACGGTGTCTTCTCGGTGGCAGGTCTGTTGGCGTGGCGCAAGATATGGCTTTGGGGCCAGTCGTATCCGGCGAAGCGTTGCGCCGATCTGCTTTTTATCCTGCGTACAGCTCCGTTCGCGTTGGCGGTTGGAGTTACGCTTACCTTTGTGGTGCCTTCCTTTCTGCTGCTGGAGCCTCGTAGTGTCGATGAGCCCATGCACGTGGTGCCGCTGATTCTGGGCTGCTGCGGAATCGCAGTGATCGCGGCAGGAGTGTGGAAGGCGGCAGCGGCCTTGTTGCGGGCTTCGGAGAACATAGAGCGATGGTCCAGCCAGGCAATGGCGGGCGCTTGCAGTCCAATCGATTCCAGGAATTCAGTGACCGTACGGCGGATTTCTGGCCCCGTTCCACCGCTCACGGCCGCCGGCATTCTACGGCCCAGTATTTGGCTGTCGCGCGCAGCCGAGTTCGTGCTGAACGAGCGAGAATTACAAAGCGCGCTGCGACATGAGGGCGCGCATGTACGCCGCTTGGATAATCTGAGAAAGCTGGTTCTGCGCGTAGTGGCTTTTCCTGGAATGGCGGAATTGGAAAGCGCGTGGCGCGAAGCAACGGAAATGACGGCCGACGATGCCGCGGTGTCGAGCGCTTCGGAAGCCCTGGATCTAGCGGCGGCCGTGATCAAGCTGTCCACGCTGACCCCTTTACAGCCGCCGGGAGAACTGATGACCGCATTGGTCCACAGTCCGCTCGAGTCAGTGAATGCGCGCGTGGGCCGTTTAATCGCGTGGGAAGAGCGGCGGCAGAATCCGATTTCCGGATCGTCTTTGCGATATGCGACGTTCGCCGCCCTGGCGCTGGTGGCGGCTCTCGCCGTATCCTACAGCCAAATGCTGGTAGGAATGCACGCGGCCACCGAGTGGCTGGTGCGGTAGTCGCATTAGCTCCTAGGCAACGCCTCCTGATTAACCCGTATCAATAAAGCCGCCTCGCCCGGTGATAATCTTGAATAATGCCTCGCGATCCCGGTGCGAGCCCGCACTCTCCTGCACCCGCTCGACGTTCTAGATCCGTTCTCCTGGTTCTCATCGTAGGAGTATTGCTCGGAGTACTGGCGGTTGGCTCGCTTGCGTGGCTGATGTTGTCGCAAAGTTCGGGACGAACTCTGTTGAGCCAGATGTGGTCTGTGGCGACGGGCAGAACCCTGACTATCGATGTGAGCCAGCCCACCGTCGTTGATCGTATTCAGCGCCTGCAGCGTTTGGAGACCGTGGTCTATACGATGGACAAGTTGGTTACCGGCGCGAAGGAAAACGCTATCCTCCCGGATTTCCTGGCTGGAGATCGCCTCCTGATGATGGTGCACGGGGATGTAGTTGCCGGAATCGATTTCTCGAACCTGAAATCCGGCGACGTTAAAGTCGAGGGCAAGCGAATTCGCTTGCATCTTCCGGCGGCACAGGTGTTCGCCACTCGCCTCGACAGCGCGAAGACTCGCGTGTACTCCAGACAAACTGGACTGCTCGTCCCCACCGACCCCAATCTGGAAACGCAAGTGCGCCAGGAGGCCGAACGCGAACTGCAAGAAGCAGCACTGGCCGATGGCATTTTACGGAACGCACAGCAAAATGCGGCCTCGACCATCAGCAGTCTCTTGCAGGGTTTGGGCTTCGAGAAAATTGACTGCGATTAGCTGCCGCGTTCAGTTGTACTTGAAACTCACCCTCACGCCTAACTGCGCGGCGAACGCAATACTACGGTGGTGCGCCTAGAAAGCTCCTAAAGCGCCCTCGGGTATTTCAAGCTGTTCGGCTCACTGAGAGTCAATGAGCGTTAAGGAACCTGTTAGCGTCAGTTGACTCACTGGCGCATAATGCTGGGATGAATCGAGCGTCTAAGCGGAAGATCGTCGCCATCGCCGTCCTAATCGGGAGCGCACTCACAACTCTACTGTCTCAGCCCTCATGAAAGCCGCCGTTTACACCAAAGCCAAAATCGGAAAGGTCCTCGAAATAAAGGACCTCGAACAGCCGGTTCCGAAGAGCAACGAAGTCGTCATACGGGTTCGCGCCGCTTCCATCAATCCTCTGGACTGGCGGATGAAGAGCCATCGGCCCGGCGTCGATGTCGCCGGTGAGGTAGCAGCGGTGGGAGGGGCTGTGACGCAGTTCAAACTCGGTGATGCTGTGTACGGCCTCTGCAAAGGGGCCTTTGCCGATTACGCCTGTGGTCCTGAGGACAAGTTAGTCAGGAAACCGGAAAACCTGAGCTTCGACCAAGCCGCGGCTGTGCCGGTCGCAGGTCTTACCGCGTTGCAAGGGCTTCGCGACAAAGGACGTCTTCAGCCGGGGCAGAAGGTCTTGATTAACGGCGCGGCGGGAGGAATTGGTACCTTTGCCGTGCAGATTGCGAAGTCGCTTGGGGCTCACGTAACTGGCGTGTGCAGCACGAAGAATGTCGAATTGGTGCGATCGCTCGGCGCCGACCGGATCATCGACTATACCTGCGATGACTTTACTCAGGGCGGCGAACGTTACGACCTGCTTCTAGATAACGTGGGGAACCGCACATTGTCAGCGATGAGACGTGTTCTGGGTCCGAAGGGGAAGTGTGTGATGGCCGGAGCGCCCAAGGAACTCCGAGCCGTGCTTACCCGATTGCTAAAAGCATACGCATGGTCGCCGTTCATCAGGCAGAAGTTCACATTCTTCATTGCGAAAATGAATCGAGATGATCTGACGACCCTTTGCGAACTCAGCAGGGAGGGGAAACTTATCCCGCAGATCGACCGACGCTATTCGCTGGATGAAACCGCCGCCGCCCTCGCTTACGTAGAAGAAGGACACGCCCGGGCGAAAGTCATCATTGCGTTTCAATAGAACCAGGGAACGCTGCCAGAACTTTTCTGTTTAAGGATTCAGGGCGGTTATTAGTCTTAATTGGCGTAACATCGCGATTACACTTATTGATATTCAGGTCTGGGATAGAGTCGTGTTGCTACTTTTATACCCCACGCTCGAAAGGCCGTCCGTTGGCCGGGGACTGGATTAATCCGACCAGGACGTAGGTTCTTGAGCGGACTCGGAGTGATGTAAGCTGAGGCCGTGGCAAGAACCTAATCGAAAACGTCCGTTTGAGGGACTAGGTATGCAAAAAGACGTTCTATTGGAAATGGTGAAACAAAACCAGATTACTAGCCATTTTTCTTTCGACAGGGTCACAGAAGAAAACGCGAACTTAAGGTTGAACGACCAAACAGCTTCAATCGGCTTCATTTATCGTCACATCGGTGAAACGATTCATCTGTTCGGGCAGTTTTTCGGCATACCAACGGATGTGAAGAATACGACGATAGGGCAAAAAGATACGGATCAGCATTATGAGGTCGGTTACAGCAGGGAGTTAATCGAACGAGGATACCAAATGCTCCACGATCTCGTAGAAAACAGCAGCGACGAGAATTGGCTCAAGCCTATTGATACTCCCTTCTTTGGCACAGTTCCCGCCGCAAGACTGTTCGCCCATGTGCTTTTTCACAATTCACATCATGCCGGACAAATCTCTATGACGCTAGCCAACGGAAGTAAGCCGGAGCGAATGCGTAAGTGATGGTTGGTGAGTTGGTGAAACGTCGCACTACACTCATCGACGGTGGTTTTGAATTGGCGTTCCTCAGTGAGTTCTAGAAAGTAACCCTGACGCCTAACTGCGCGGCGAACGGAATGCCAACCGTGGTTCCCGGACCGAAGAAATCTCCCAGGCCGCCCGAGGGTACCAGCAGTTGCTTGAAGCTGGTGATGGGCACGAAGTTAGTGCAGGCGGGCGGATCCTGGCAGATGGCGGTGGCATTCGCAAGATCGTTCACCGGATTTGGCAGGGCCGAGATGTCGGTGACGTAGTTCGCGCCGGGATTGTTGCGGTTGAAGATGTTGAAAAATTCGGCGAAGGGCGTGATCGACCAGCGGTCACCGAACTTGAATGGCCGGCTGACGCGGATATCCGCTTGGATGAAGGGCGTGCCGCGGAATTCGTCGAGCGTCGACTCCACTCCGTTAATCACGGCCCGTGTCCCGACCGGTGTGGTGAGCGTGATGGGACGCGCGCTTTCGGCTTGCGTGATGGTGGTGAGTTCGATGCCGGCGGGCAGATGTAAAGTTCCTGCGAGGACAAAGCGATGGGTGACGTCCTCGCCAGATGGTCCGTAGTCTCCGGGTCCAAAAGGATTGAGCGGATCGCACACGCCGTTTACATAATCGAAGAGTTCGCCGAGCAGGCATCCCCAGGTTTTGGCTTTCGAGAGCGTGTAGTTTGCCGTGAGATTAAAGCGGGAGACGTTGCCTTGCAAGCGCACCATGAGCGCGTTGTAGCTGGAGCGGTTGTCGGACTTAAAAAGATTCAGGTCCGGGACGACGGTCGCTTGGTTGGGATCGTCTGCGGCCAGCAACGGAGTGAAGAGATTCGTGCCGCCAGTGAAGGTGTATCCACGATAACCGTGGTTACCCTGCTCGTGAATGTAGTCGGCGCTCAGCGTCCAGTGCTGGTTGAAGGCGTGCTGCACGCCTCCAGTAATGTGGATGGCGTAGGGCGTTTTGTAGTGGCCATCGATCAGATTCCCCACGCCTCCGTCGGCGTCGCCGGGAATGCAGCCGGTGCCTGTAGTCGCGGGAACGCTGGGATCGAACGAGCACGAGCCCGGGGTAACGGCGTTGGTGGAGTTTACCCCCTGGAATGCCGTGGCCCATCCGTTCTGCGCGAGATCGTTATAGAACATACCAAACCCCGCGCGGATCGCGGTGTTGCCACTGTCGCCGGGAGCGTAGGCAATGCCGAGGCGCGGGCCAAACTGTTTGTGGTCGTCGTGCGGCAGGCTGACGGGAATCTGGAGCGCTTGTAAGGTGGCAAAGGCGGCATTGTCCGCCAGGCTGCGGCCGGAGCCGGTGAAGAGTCCGTAGGTTGTCTGCCAGCGCAGGCCGTAGTTCAGGGTGAGATGCGGCGTGACGCGCCATGAATCTTCGGCGTACAAGGCGAGGCGCTGTACGCTTTGGGAGAAGGAGCCGTCGCTGGCGGGAGTTGTCGAAGCACCGTCGGCGTAGTCGATGGGAAACTGAGAAGGATTGGCGACATAGAACGTCGGATCCTGAGGAAACTGGTGAAGCGTCTCAGCATTTCCCGGAAACGCGCCGCTCAACACCGGCTCGTGAATGAAATTAACTCCGAACTTGAAGGCGTGATCGCCGGTGGCGTGGCTTACGTCATAACGGAGCTGATATTTCTCCTGATTGCGCAGCGACGGAAACAGAGTGATCGGAGTTGCGAATTGGTTGTCGCCGAAGGTCTCGAAACCAGAAACCGTTAGAGAGGTTGCGCTGAAGGGAAACGCGAGGGCGAAGCCCAGAGTCGAGTTGCGCGCCTGCGTGAGATGCAGTTCGCTGGCGTCAAAGACAAACGTGCCCAGCCATCGCGAGTTGAATGCGTAAGTGTTGCTGAGCACTGTGTTCCAGTAATTGTTGTGCGTGGTTAACCCGGTTGATGGCAGCGTGGCCTGCGCCACCAGTGCGTTGTGCGTGAGGTAGCTATCTTCCGAAGTGCGCAGGAACCATTGCGATCTGGGCGATTGCGCCCAGTCGAAGCGCAGCGAGCCGATGTAGTCGCGGAAGGGAATCGGCACGTTGGCGGGAACGGCAATTGATGGCACGCCGGGGATCAGGCCATCCGAAGCCAGCGTGGAAAGAGCGTCGAACTGCGTAATGCTCGCGGGACTGTAGGCGATGCTCGCGTTCTCGTGTACGTACTCGAAAGAGGAGAAGAGCCAGACTTTATCCTCCACCACTGGGCCGCCAAGCGTTGCGACATAATTCTGGCGCGAAAATGGCTGCTTAGGATTTGGCGCGGGATTCTCGATGGGGAAACGCGCGTTCAGCGCCGCTTGGCGATCATAGATAGCTCCGCTGCCGTGCCAGTCGTTGGTGCCGCGCCGGGTGGTGATGACAACCG
The DNA here is from genome assembly GCA_049279555.1 of Candidatus Sulfotelmatobacter sp. Classification (GTDB taxonomy): domain Bacteria; phylum Acidobacteriota; class Terriglobia; order Terriglobales; family Acidobacteriaceae; genus Sulfotelmatobacter. Next base: position 12,481 of record JBAPOI010001043.1, on the reverse strand, counting down.
AACCGGCGGTGGTGCCTCCGCTGTCGGCGTCCTCTTGCGCGGTGCGCATAGCGAATTCTTGAATGGCTTCGGGCGAAAAATTCTGGAGGAAGCCGCCAATCCAATCATCGGAATTGTCGCCGCCGTCGACCGAAAGATCGTTGTTCAGGCCGGAGCTGCCGCCGGTCGACACCGCGGTGATGCGCGCCTTCGTTGGATCGGAGGGTTCGACCGGCTCGGTGCCGGGAACGAGATACGCAATGTTGGCGAAGCTGCGGGCCGCGAGCGGGAGAGTTTCAAGATCCTGACGGGAGACAACGCCTTGGTGAACGACGCTGGCCAGATCGATGGGCTGCGAAGTGATGGAGGAAGCTTCGCCGTGAACGTTAACCGATTGCTGCCCAGCAAATGGCTTCATCCCTACGGTAATGTCGTGGACGCTGGCGACGGCGATGACCACGTCCGCCTGGGCCTGGGCGAAGCCGGCGGCGCTTACCGTGACGCGGTAGTTGCCGGGAAGAAGGTCATCGATGCGGAACTCGCCGCGGTCTTCGCTGATGGCCTCGCGCTGCACCGAGGATCCGGACAATTGCGCGAGGACCTTGGCGGAGGAGATGCGCGCTCCGGTGGGGTCCTGTACCGTGCCGCGCAGCGATCCGCGGGAGTTTTGTGCGTGCAGCGCTGTGAGCAGCGTGGCCAACAGCGCAATTACAAATGCGGTCTTGTGCGAATATTTTTTCATGTTGGAGAGCAATCAGGCGCGGTGTCACTGTGTCGCTGGGAAACTACAAAGACTAGACCGCTCCGCTGGCTACTACCAGAGGTCGTAGGAGTTCAGTACACAGTACCTAGTACCCAGCAAGAGCCAAGGTGTTGACTGGTTACTGGGTACCGGTTACGGAGGCCGTTTAGTCAGACCAATGCGCTGGCTTGCGGTCCCAGCGATGCTTCTTTAGTTCGGCGAGTAACGCAGAGTCGAGAGGGCCGGCGTCGCTGACGGCAACGTTCTGTGCAACGTGTGCGGGACTGCGCATGCCGATAATCGTTGTGCTGACCGCGGGATGAGACAGGACGAAGCGCAGAGACATTTCAGGTAGCGTCATCCCTGCAGGCGCGATTTTCTTGAGTTTGTCGACCCGTTGAATCGTGTTCGCCAGGTTTTCTGGCCCAAAGTATCCTGAGCGCCAATCGTCTTTCGGGAAGCGAGTCTCGAGAGTCATTTTGCCGCCGAGGCTGCCTTCATCGAGCGGCACGCGCGCGATCACGCCAACGTTGAGTTCCTGGCAGAGGGGAAACAGTTTGTCTTCGGGCGCCTGATCGAAAATGTTATAAATCACCTGCACCGCATCGACCAAGCCGGTGTGCAGAGCCTTAATGCCGTTTTCTGGCTCCCATCGATTCAGGCTAAGGCCGAAATGGCGAATCCAGCCCCCGTCTTTTAATTTCTCTATCGTCGAACGAAATTCCGGTTCATCGGTCCAGCTGTCATCCCATACGTGGAACTGCAGCAGGTCTATCGAATCCACGCGCAGCTTTTTGCGGATCAAATCGGCATACTTGAATACGTGCTGCGAAGAAAAAACATCGCTGTATCTGTAGGAGGGAAGCGCGGGCCATTTGTCGTTTGCGGGAGGAATCTTCGAAGCAGCGTAAAGCCGCTTACCAGAATTGCGCTCCATCGTCTCGCCGAGAAGACCGTCGCTTTTGCCTTCGCCGTATGCCCATGCGGTGTCGAAAAAATTGCAGCCGGAATCGACGGAGAGTTGCAAAGAATCGAGCGACTGCTGGTCGTCGGAACCGCTCCAACCGCTCATCCCCCATAGTCCGTAAGCGATGTCGCTGACTTCGAATCCGGTTCGGCCCAGCTTGCGATACTTCATTAGAAATATTCCTCGTGAATTTGGTGGCCCGGTGTTCAGGCGGGGTAAATCCTAGCAGTTTTGGCGGGCGCGCGAAAATGGCAGAGTGACACAGACTACTACAGTCCTGTTTTTCTGATGCAAACGATCAAAATTATGCGGCCAGAGATGGCGATAAGAGTGTTCCAATGAGCCTAGGTTGTTAGTGAGCCCAATTTCTACCGTTTGTGGAGGTTCCCCGATGAACTCAAATTGCCCTTCTACACCGAAAATGCCCTACCGTGACGACGAACGCAAAGCGCCCGCGTCTCGCTTTACTGACGAAAAAATATCCGACGATTCTGGAACAGAGACTCAGACCAATAGCGCCCTCGCGCCTGCCGGATTGAAGAATCCTTTCTGGAAGTAAACGCGTAACTGCTCTGGTCATCGCAGAATCGGCAGGCACAGGCACGGTTTTAGTGTGAATGGGAGCGCTGCCATCTTCTCGAGTGCGGGATGCAGCTGTGCGTCGCGGCAAGGCTCCAGAGTAATTACGAAAGGTAGAGCGTTCCTGTCGAACCCAGGTTTTTGCAACACCGCGTTAATGTTCAAGTGGTGAGCCGAGAGGACTGCGGCCAGACCTGCGATGATTCCGGGCTGATCTTTCACCAGAAAGCGCAGATACCACGGCGTCTCAAAGTCGCTGCTCACTCTTGGCGGATCGAGTTTCAGTGGGCGGTGAGCGCGCGGTCCGGCAGCAAGACCTTCGGCCACGAACATCAAGTCCGAAACCACCGCGATGGCCGTGGGATCTCCACCCGCGCCAGCTCCCAGGAATGCGGTGTCGCCGCCGAATTCTCCTGAAGTCAAAACCAGATTCAAATTCCTCTGCACGCGTCCAAACGGCGACGAGGCGGGAACCAGGCTGGGGCCAACGTCGGCGAATAAGGTGTCGCCCTTCAAGTCCGCGCGCGAAATCTGACGGATGGTGCAGTCCAGCTCCGCGGCATAGTCGAAGTCGACGGCGTCCACCGCGCGGATGGTTCGGGCACGAATATCTCCCGGAGAAACGCGAGCCTGCAAACCAGCCAGCACGAGGATGGAAAGTTTCGCGCGGGCATCGCCACCATCGAGGTCTTCGCTGGCGTCGGCCTCAGCATAGCCATGTGCCTGCGCTTCTTCGAGCGCCTCGCTGAACGGGATGCGGGAGCTCTCGATGCGGCTGAGAATGTAGTTACAAGTGCCGTTCAGAATTCCTGCAATGCCGTGCAGCCGATCCCCGCACAACCCGGCTCGCAGCGCGGGAAGGACGGGAACTCCGCCGGCGACGGATGCTCCAAACTCGAGCTGGCAGCCGTTCGCGCTGGCGAGTTGCAGCAAGTCCGGACCATGACGGGCAATAAGTTGTTTGTTGGCCGTAACCACCGATTTGCCGGCGCTCAAGGCGCTACGCACCCACCCTTCCGCCGGGTTCAAGCCGCCGATCAGTTCCACGATGATATCGGCATCCGAGTTGAGAATGGTTTGGAAGTCTTCCGTCCAGACTACGTCGCGCGGAACCCATGGCTGCTTCTTACGCTCGACATTGCGGTTGCAGATATGCGTGAGCCGCAGCAATCCATCGCTGCGCTCGCACAGAATCTTGGCCGTGGCACGGCCTACTGTTCCGAAGCCGACTAAGGCAATGCGCGCGGGAACGTGATCCCGTGAAATGGAAGCTGAGTCGTGCGGCTGATCTAGTGGAGTCTTGTGCAAAGCCTTTTCTAGAAGACAGAACTTACTTTTATCATACGTGGGACGCTCATTTTTGCCGTGAGAAGGCTGACAATCCTGCATAGCGGAGTAGCGTGGCTTCTCGGCCTGCCGGGCTTCTCCGGAGCGAATCCTAGCCACCAGGCTTCGGGCCTCAATCATTCCGCCCCCTAGAATAGCCCACAGCCCAATTCCCGGACTAAACTGTTCGCCAGGGCGCTTCGGCGCTTCCCCCAAAAACTAACAACCAAGGAGAACCACAATGAAAGTGAAGCGGATACTCGCAGTCGCGCTGTTGCTTTTGTCGTTTGCTTCAGTAGCGTTGGCCGACGGGTCGGGCGGTGAGCCGCCGACCGGGAAGGGAGCCAAACCGCCTATCGTGGGTTCCGCAGCCTAACCAAATTATTCTCGAAAGCCGGGGGCAGATGCGATAAGCTGCTCCCGGCCCATGAACCTTTTCTTGCGCTACATCCCGCTAGGCCTTCTGGCGATACTGCTTTTCCTTATGCTGCGGAACCGCGCGTACAGGGTGTGCCCGTGGTTCTTCGCCTACGTGGCTTTTGGAGTGTGCGCGGATGTGGCGCGATTCGTAACGGATGGCCACCCGTCCGCTTACTATGCGACCTATTGGATTACCGAGGCCGGCTACGAGATCTTCGGAATCCTAGTGATGTACGAATTGCTTCGCTTGGTTTTGAGGAACCTAGCGCGCAGGTGGTGGGCCAGACTCATCCTTCCCGCCGCCCTTGTTGTGGGCATCAGCCTGAGCCTGGCCCACGCTCACTTCGCCCCGCCCCAGTCTAGCGGCCTCCGCTACTATATGTTCATCTGCCAAATAGCCGTCCGGCTGGTGCAGGCGCTCATCTTCATTGGAGTGGTGGTGGCTGCTGTGATCCTGCGCTTGCGCTGGCGGCAATATCCGCTTGGCATTGCCGCCGGCTTCGGGGGCTACTCGTTCGTGGCCTTGCTGATGACCCTGAAATTTTACGACTTCGGGACAAAATTTAGATTTCTGTTTAATCTGACCTCATTTGTGGCATACTCTTTGGCCGTATTGGTCTGGATTTGGTTTTTCAGCGTTCCTCAGAAGCCAGACCCCGAATTACCGGCCCCTACGCCCGAAGAGTTAGAACAGTATCGGAACACGCTGGAGCAATATCTGGACTGGTTGCGGAGGATGCGCTGGAGATGTTTTCGTTAGTTTTGATCTGGCTGATCGTCGCCGCGTACGCGCTGGCGTATATTTACGTTCTGTATCGCGCGTGGACCCGTGTTCCCCGGCGCGACGTCTTCGATGTGGTCCCGTTCCTGCATCCCGTCGACTCGTCCATGGTCGAATCGCTGCTCGATCCCGCCACTGACTATTCTCTTCGGTGGCGATTGAGTCCCCGCGCCTTCCGCGAGGCGCAACTCCGGCGCATGCGCGTATATTGCGAGTTGGTCCACCGCATGTCCGACAATTCCGCGATCCTCGCCGAGTTCGGGCGCGCCCGATTCGGCAGCAGCGACAACTCCAGTCCCGGCCACGGTTCCAGGCTAGAGGAAGCGCACGTCGCGGTCCAGGTCTATTCCTCGTTCGCTAGTCTAAAGCTTCGCATCTGGCTATCTCTTCCCCTGGACCGCTTTGGCATCATCCCCACGCCCGACCTTGCCCGCCTGCGCAAGGCCGGCGACCTTGACGGTCCCAAGGCCTACGAGGAGCTTAAAACAGCCGCGGCGGAGGCATTCGCGCAGCTCAAGCCCGACGAACTCGAAGCCCTCACCCGCAATCTGTGACAGTGGGTGGAACCCGACAAAACTTCGCCATCCTCGTGAAAGTTTTCCTACGGCGCTCCAGCTAGGAAAAACACTTACGCAGCGTGGGCGATTGTCCAGCGCTGGGCTGGGCGGCATCCTCGGCAGAGTCAGCATCAAAGTTGATAAGATGATGCGATCCCGCCGCAGTCGAGGCCAATGCCTTCTGGCGAGGAATCACAAGCGGAACCTTTACCAACGGCGCCTCTCGCCTTTTCATGCCGAGCGCTACGGTCCGCCACCACGCCCGGCTGGGAGGAGAATGGATGATTGGAAAGTTCGCGACTGTAAGTGCGCTGACGCTGCTTCTGACAATTTTGGTTCTGATAAGTCTTTTTGGAGGGCGGGCATTCGCCCAGACCGCGCCCGCGGATCAAGCTCCCGCAACCCCGCCGGCGGCATCGGCTCCTCCAGCGCAACAACCCTCGAGTGACCAGGAGCCTGCGGATGAGACATCGACCTCGCGAAGGAAAAAGCGCCCGCACGAATACAAGAACTGGGTTTATAACGTGGGAGCCGGGGCGCAGGTCGACAGCGGCGCGACCAAAACTTTCGTGAGGGGCGGGGGTGTCACCGGATCGGTTGGCGTGGCGCGCAATGCAAACAAGTACCTAGGGCTGCGCGGAGACTTCATTTTTGCAGATCTGCCGCTGCGCGATTCGTCGCTGAGCCTGGCCCAGGCCGCGAGCGCCACATCCTATGCCTTAGCAGCCACGGTGGATCCCATCATCAACCTACCCGTGAGCAAACTCTACAGCGGATACGTTCTCTTCGGTCCAGCCTACTATCATCGCACCGGCAGCTTGAATTCCGACACTACCGTTCCCGGCGGGGCATGTAATAAGTTCTGGGAATGGTGGGGCGCGTGCCAGAATTTTAGCGTTCCCCTCAACGGCAGCTTTACCAGTTCCAGCCTGAACCAGTTCGGCTACAACATTGGCGCGGGCGTGACTCGCAAAATGCCCAGTGGCGTCGAGATCTATGCCGAGTACCGTCTGATGCACGGATCGGGCGATCACACGACAACGGATATGCGTCCAATCACGATCGGCGTGCGCTGGTAGGAAAGTTCCTTTGCGGCGTTGGTCGTTTGCGCGCTGTCTAAGGAGACTACTCGGGGTTGGTGCGATAACTCCAAAGCTCAGTGTTCAGTTTTTGTAGCTGTACGAATGAGGCGGCCGGGACGACCTGTGAGGTCGTCGCCGTGGAGTTGGCCTCGAGCAATGCCGCTTCGACAATGTTATGCGCGGGCGCAAGTGAGCAGGCTGGATCAGTGGCCATTGCGTCATCCGTAAGCAGCAGAGCCTGACAGCGGCATCCGCCGAAGTCTTCGATGCGGCGGTCACAGCTGCGACAGGGTTCCGGCATCCACTCTTCTCCGCGGAAACGCTGGAACGATGAAGACTCACGCCAGATGTACTCCAGAGGTCGCTTGCGGACGTTTTCGAATTCAAGTCCCGGAATGATTTCCGCGGCGTGGCAGGGAAGAACTTTCCCGGCGGGATTGATGAGCATCAATCGACGTCCCCATCCTCCCATGCAAGCCTTCGGGTAACGCGCGTAATAGTCGGGAACCACCGAATCAACGCGAATGCGTCCGGCAAGGCGCGTTTCGGCAGCCGATACTGTTTCAACCGCTCGCTCCACCTGCACGCGCGTGGGCAGCAGCGCGGCGCGGTTTTGCAGCGCCCAACCGTAGTACTGGGTGTGGGCGATCTCCATGCGCTCGGGCGCGAGCTGTTCGATGAAAGCGATCATCTCTTCGAGGTGATCGATATTCTGGCGGTGAATCACGAGATTCACAGTGAACGCGATCTTGTGGTTGCGGATGATGCGCGACAGTTCGATCTTGTGAGCGTGCGCCTTAGCGCCGGCAATCCAATTGGCCGAGTCTTCACGCGAATCCTGAAAGCTAAGCTGAATGTGATCGAGTCCCGCCTCGACCAGTGCCTGCAATCTTGGTTCAGCAAGCCCGAGGCCGGAAGTAATCAGGTTTGTATAAAGGCCCGCGCCCCGTGCACCTGCGATGATCTCTGTCAGATCGGGTCGAGCCAGCGGTTCGCCGCCGGTGAAGTGGGCGTGCAGCATGCCAAGCTTGCCTGCCTGCTGGAAAACGTCGATCCATTCTTGCGGGGAAAGTTCTGAGCTTGCCGCGGCCAACTCAAGGGGATTCGAGCAGTAGACGCAATGAAGAGGGCAACGATGCGTAATCTCGGCGATGAGGGCAAGCGGGTTGGGAATCATGGGTTGCGGTGGATCATGAAAAAAGTTAGTAGTCGACGACCCTCTTGTGCCGGAGTTGCTCGAGAAACTGGCTGATGTCGCTGCGAATTTTGGCTGGGTCGGCAACGCTGAACTCGGCTTGCAATTCTGCGATGATCTGGGCAAAGGTGCGTTGACCGTCGCAGCGCTCGAGTATCTGGCGTCCGGTGCCCTGCAGCTTGATTGCGCCTTCGGGAAAGAGGATCACGCGCTCTTCGCCCGCTTTACTCTCAGCACCCCAGCGGCACCCCGCGGCCAGTCGGGGCTGGCTGGAATCTTCCGGAGGAGGCATGCTAGTGTCCCGTCCGCCGGGTCCTAGGCACCGCAAGGAAAAGCGGATTCCTCCACTTCGCATTGCGATTGATGAAGCCAATCGCAATGCTCCGGTCGGAATGACAAAGTGCTTTAGATTTGCAGATCATGCTAGCTGACCTCAATGCGAAACGCTCCGGGAGGTGGCCATCCCGGCTGCACGTAAGCGAAGTAGAGGGCGTCGAGTTGCGCCCACAGAATGTCACACTTGTCGCGCAGGGCTTGAATCGCCAATTCCTGCTCGGCTCGCGTCTTCGCGTTGTCGTAGACGTAGTTGACCGCGAATTGCGAATCCTCCGGTGCTTGATACAGTCGCGCTTCGAAATAATCCAACCCTCCCGCAAGCCAGGGATAATGCTGTCGCAATTTTTCCACGCGCAGAGTGATTAATTTAGTCGAAAATAATTCTGTGAGCGAGGACGCTACCGCTTCCAACAGTGAGCGGCTGCGAACGATATTCAAATATTCGTTTACGGCGAACCGAGTCGCGGGAAGAATGCCCGTGCCAGCGCGAACCTGCGCGGGATCGAGGCCGGTGGCTTCCGCCAGCTTTATCCAGCGCTTGATGCCGCCTTCGCTGGTGGCGTCGCCATCGTGATCGACTACGCGCTTACGCCAGGCGCGGCGAAAGACTGGGTCGGGACCGCGCGAGAGAATGATCGAATCCTTGATCGGGATAATGCTCTGATAGTAATAACGATTCAACGCCCACGCTTGCAGTTGTCCGCGGCTGAGCTTGCCTTCGTGCATCAGCAGGTGAAACGGATGCTTGTGATGGTAGCGTTCCTCGCCAGTGGCCTGTAGCTGGGCGCGCAGATCTTCGAGCGAAAGCAAAAGCGCATCGGTCGTCTCGATGTCTTTGACGTGGCCGTCTTCTATAGGTCGAACTGCCATCCATCCTCCGCGATTTCCCAGCCCGCGTCCCGCACCTGACGATGCTGCGGGCTGGCCTCGTCCAGGATGGGATTGGTGTTGTTGATGTGTAAAAATATTTTACGCGGATGGCGCACTCCCGCCAACTTCGCCAGAATATTTTCGACGGGTATGTGGCCCATCTGGGTTGCCATTTGACCGCTTCCGCCCTGCACGCGGATGAGTTCGTCGTCGCTCCAGAATGTGCCGTCGAAAAGAAGGACGTCACAGGAATTGAGTTCCTGAACGAGGTTGTCGTCGAGGTGCGGAACCGCTGGCATATAAGCAAATTGAGAGCCCAACGGCGATTCGACTATGAAACCCAGCGACGCTTCGCCCGCAGTGAGTTGCGACTGCCGTTCTGGCCTGACATATGCGGGATAATGAGTGCTCAACGAAAATGCGCGACAGCGCATGCCGGAATTTTCGCCGCGCGCATTGCATAGACTGAATTCGGTTCCAGCCTGAAATTCGCTCCACACAGCTTGATTCGAAACGCGCTGCAACATCGCGAACATCGAGTTGTCCTCACGGAGGATGCTGCACACGGAAGCGGTCGCGTGAATGCGCAGCGGCTGAAGTTCGCGCAATAGGAGGAGTCCGAGGATGTGGTCGACGTCAGCATTGGCCAGTACTACGCCTGCGATAGGCGACTGGCGCAGGCCTTCGCGGGGATGCAACTCGGGGGTCGCTTCAATTTGTGCGCGCAAATCCGGGGAAGCACCGAACAAAAACCACGATTGCCCGTCCTGAGTAATCGCGACCTGTGTCTGGGTACGCGGCTTGCCGCGAAATGTGCCGGCTCTTACGGCTTGGCAATTTGCGCAGGAGCAATTCCATTGCGGAAATGCTCCTCCAGCCGCCGAACCGAGAATCTTTACTCGCACCCTTGTGAGTTTACAGCTTGAGATTGTTGCCGGAGGTAATTCCGCGAGAACCTATCAATCGGTTTCGAGGGTTTCAGCGTAGTCGCATGGAGTAATGCGAAGGTATGCCATGAGACAGGGGTTGGGTATTCTTAGCGATTGGACTGCGGTAAATGTGAAGGTTTATGCAGCTCAGGGAAGAATGTGAGGCTGATAAGTCGCTTTCCGCTTGTGTTTTCGGACACTTCCACCGCATACTGGTGGTGACCCTATTATTCGGGTCGCAGCCCTCCCCCGCCCTCCCCATTCTTGGTCGCTTGCTTTGCGGGCCATCACTTCCAAATACAAATTACCCGCTGGCCCAATTGCTAACCGCTACGAAATGTATTCCTTGATGTACTCATCCTGAGTGTGCGCCAGCTCGTGCAGGTCACCGTCGAAAATCACTTTGCCATCGCGCAGGATCAGAAAACTCAGGGGTACTTCGCAGTACTGGCCGCGAGGCAGCGCGATCAGGCGGTTGGTTTGGCTGTCGAACTGATGCGTGGCCATGGTGAAGGCGTCCTGCAGTCGATGCGTCACCAGCAGGGCGCTGGTTTTGTTCACATCGCGTTGCTTCACGATCAATTCGATAATCGTGTTCGAGGTCACAGGATCGAGACCTCCGGTGGGCGAGTCATAGAGCAGCAATTCGGGCTGTGTAATCAGCGCACGCGCAATCGCCACCCGCCGCCGCATGCCGCCGGAAAGTTCCGAGGGATCGAGATCAAGGGTGTGTTCCAGTTCTACAAAGCGCAACGCCTCGCGTACTTTGTGATCGATCTCGTCGTCGTAGATGCCGTGTTCTTCGGTTAACCGGTAAGCCACATTTTCGCGAACCGAGAGAGAATCGAACAGCGCACTCTCCTGAAAAACCATGCCAATTTTGCGGCGCAATGCGAAGAGATCCTCTTCGCGCATCTGCGTCACATCTTCGCCGAGAACGATGATGCGTCCCGAGTCCGGCCGGATGAGTCCCATTGCCAGCTTCAGAAGTAAACTCTTTCCCGAGCCGGCAACGCCGAAGATTGCCTTCGTTTCTCCACGACTCAAACGGAAAGAGACTCCCCGTAAAACGTCGTTCTCCGGAAAAGAAAGCGTCACATCTTCAAACACGATGGCCGGCGTGGAATCTTCTTTCGCGCTTACGGAGGCGGAATCGAGCGGCAGGGTCGGCGTGGACATACGATCAGTGATACGAGAGAATGGCCATCAGGAAGCGGGTCACGAAAAAATCGAGTACGAGAATCAGCACGGAGGAAGCTACCATGGCTTGCGTGGTGGCTTTGCCTACTCCCTGAGTTCCGCCGCTGGTGTTCATTCCGTAGAAGCAGCCAATGGTTGCAATCACGAACCCGAAGAGCACCGGCTTGATCAGTCCCATGAAGATATCCTGGAACACCAACGTTTCCCAGGCGTTGGACCAATACTGCCGGGCGTCAAGGCGCAGGAGAACTTTGGCTACCATCGACCCACCAGCCAACCCCACTAAATCGGAGATGATCGCCAGGAAAAACAGCATGAACACGGTGGCGGCCACACGCGGCGTGACCAGCTTCTTCATGGGATCGGTGCCGAGGGCGCGCATGGCATCGATTTGTTCGGTTACCACCATCGATCCCAACTCGCTGGCCATGCCCGAGGAATTCCGCCCGGCAACCATCAGGCTGGTGAGTACCGGTCCCAGTTCTCGAACCATGGAAGCGGAAACCAATTCGCCGATCAGATTGATGGAACCGAAGCGACTCAGAGTGTTTGCGGCCTGCAGCGCCAGCACGGCTCCCGTGAAGAAGCCGGTCAAGAGAACGATGGGCAGCGACCCTACGCCAATGGCATCGGCCTGCTGCACGATATCGCCGACGTAAAGCGGTTTTCGGAAAAGATTGGCAACGGCGTGCGTGCAAAAGAGCACGTAATCCTGAACCGATTTTGTTTTTTCTTTGGCGAGTTCGGTTGGCGAGATGAGTTGCATGCGGTTCAGAAAGCCGCAGCGATTGAACCGCTGGGCTTTTCGGAACTATAGCAGAAGACAGCGGGTAGAACTTTAATTGCCCGAGAACCTGAAGCCTAAGACCGGTCAACGGGAAGCTGTTCTATCCGCGAGTCTTCTTCCTGTTCTTGATCTCGACATTCAACCGGCCGGGTGCCCCAGAGCCTGCCCTGAGCGAAGTCGAAGGGTCTCGCTTTTACGAGACCCTGGGACACCCGCCTGGTCTAGCTACGAATCAACTGCTCCGTATCGCGTTGCTGGCACGCTTCCATGACCGCGAAAAAACGCACATTGACCTGCGCCCGGTCTGATTCCAGGCGCGCCACCGTCTCGGCGAAAGGTCCTTGCAGCAAGTCCGATTTCTTCTTGAGCCGTTGCAGTCCTTGCACCGCGTTATCAATTCCCTGATTCACCTGCAACAACGCTTCAAACAGATGTGCTTTCGGCATAGTTATCTCCTGAGTAGTAGGTGTATCGTTTTTGTTGATGACTCTTTATTTGTCATTCCGGAGCGCGGCTATCGCGCGAGGAATCTGCTTTCTCCGGAGCGTGCAGCACCAGGGTGGTGCGTGGGCGTTGCATTGAAGCGGAAAGCGCAGTCCGAAAATGGGACTGAAGCGGAGGAAATCAGCGTGCGCGGGTTGCAGCGGGAAATGGAACCCGCTACCTTTTGTAGGAGCCATGTTGCCTGCCTTTCAGGCGACTTTGGTTAGGGGCGCGCCGGTGTTAGAAGC
>JBAPOI010001042.1:0-44828 GCA_049279555.1 Candidatus Sulfotelmatobacter sp. | reverse complement strand
GTTGGCCGTTGTATTGAAGGTCTCCAGCAGTGCCGCGTCTTTGCCCACCGTGCCATAGATATCCAGATTAGTGAGCACAGGTGTGCCGTTGATCGCCACATTGAATTCACGATTTCCAGCCGCGCTGAAATAGGTTTCGGCAAAGTGCAGCAGCACCGTGTAAGTACTGCCAGCCGTCAGCCCCGGAATGGTATAGGTGACGACCCCGGCTCGTCCGTGCTGATAGACTCCCATCGGTGCGGCGTTAACTCCAGGTTGGGTCAGATTGATGGTGGCCGTGACCGGACTGTTTGCCCCGCCGCCGCTGAAATCTTCGTCGGCCACAAAGGAGTAATCGCCGCCGTCGGAGTTGCTCTGGGCCGGACCGCCGCAAGCGATGGCGACCACCTCGGAACTGCCGCCTGTAGCTTGCGTGGTGGCGCTGGCCTGAGCCGAAGCTGCCGACGATCCATCGGCGTCTACTGCTTCGGCCTTGTAGTAGTAAGTGGTTGATGCGGTCAGGCCGGTATTGGTGTAAGTCGTTCCGGTCACGCTGGCGATTAGGTTACTCGACGATGGGGTGAAACCGCTGGTTTTGCTGCCATACACACTATAGGAGCTGATGGTGCAATTCGCCGGTGGAGTCACTGCCGTCCAAGTCAGAGCGATGGCGCTGGAGGAAGAGGCCGCAGCCGTCAGCCCGCTGGGCGCGGAAGGAACGGCACTACAACTGCCGCCGCCACTTTGCGTGGTTGCCGAAGCTTGCGCCGAAGGGCCGGACGGGCCGTCCGCGTCAACCGCTTCCACAACGTAGTAGTAAGTGGTCGAAGCGGCAAGGCCCGTGTTCGAGTATGTCGTGCCGGTCACTCCACTAGCGATGAGATTGCTTGAGGAAGGGGTGAAACCGCTGGTTGTGCTGCGGTAAATACTGTAAAAACTAATGGTGCAGTTAGCCGGCGGAGTAACTACCGTCCAACTCAAACCAATAGTGCTCGATGAAGAGGCTGTCGCGGTAAGCCCACTTGGAGCCGAGGGGATGGTGGTGCATGTCGGATTCCCGCTCTTAATAACCTCGATTCCGTTGATGAAGGGCTGATCCGCGCCTCCGTAAATGAACTGCGCGATGATCTGGCCATACTTATCGGCATTTGTCGTAAATTGCGGATCGTACGCGATGTTTTGTCCGCCAGTAGTCTTGTATACATCTAGGTCGTTCACCACATACTTCCCATTCAGCGTGACGCTGAACAGCCGCTCACCAGATCCCGTCCAGTAGGTTTCGGCGAAATGCAGCCTGACCGTATACGGCGCATCTGCAACCAGACCGGTCAGAACATAGGTGAAGGGCACATAGCGTTGACTTTGGTAAACAGCTTCCGGAGCCGAGTTCGCGTTCAGAGTGATGGTGTTCGTCGTGGTGGCAACGTCGCCGCCGTTGTACTCTTCGTCGGCCACGAAGTTGTTGACTGTTGCACCACCCGAGTTGATGGCAAGGTCGGTGGTCGAGCCGGCAGCAGCACCAACGGGGTTGCTGCTGGTGGCTGCAATGATCTCGATGGCGCTGATGGTGGGGTTCAGATCCGCGACGGTCGAGGTTCCGAGGGCGGTTTCAATCTCGATGATGCCATTCTCATCTGCAGTGGTATAGAACTCCTCAGCGATGGCAGTTGCCGCTCCACCGGCAGCGGCAAAAATATCGAAGTTGGTTAACACCTGCTCGCTGTTGATGGATGCGTTGAAATTCCGCTGCCCTGCGGCGGTGTGGGCCCACTCCACAAAGTGTAGACGGACGTCATAGCCAGCCAGCGGGTTCAATCCGCTGATGGTCCATGCGGCGGGTCCCCAGCGCTCTGTGTTGTATACGGCGAGCGGCGCGGGATTTGTGACCTGCGAAGTATTGACTGCCGAAAGGCCTGCTGGCGGGCCGATATTATAGTGGTAGTTCGTATTGCCGCCAATGACAAAGGGAGCTGGCCCTGCGGCTCCGGCCACTGCCGGACCGGGAGGGTTGGCGTTCATATAGGTGCCAACGGCATAACCGCCTGCGCTCAATTGCATGCCAGTGCTATTTCCCGGAGCCTGAGTTGTTACGGTTGCATTCGCTGCGCTGGACTCACCGCCAAAATTCGCTGCTTTGACTGTGTAGTAGTAGGTCGTGCTCGGTTGCAATCCGGTATTCACATACGATGTACCCGTGACCTGCTGCGCGACGAGCGTAGCCAAGGTGGCTGCTGTACCGGAAGTCGTGCTCGCATAGATATCGTAAGTGACCCCCGATGTTGTGCTGGCATTCCAAGAGAGGCTCACTGCATTGCTATTGGTCGCCGTGGCGGTGAGGTTAGTAGCAGGGGCCGGCGCGCCGGCAGACCACTGAGAATAGTTAACGTAATTAATGACCATGTTGGATGGGAATCCGGTACCGTTCGGCGTTCCGCCATTTCCGCCAACTCCCGAACTTAGGATCACGTTAATCGGCTGATTCATCTCCCATTGGTCGGTTGCTCCCAGATAAGCCAGATTGATGGCGCCATACTGGACGCCGTCAAGAAGGTACACCATCTCGTACGGTCCCCACTCCATGCTGAAAACATGGAACCCATTATCGAACGTTGCGCTGCCGGTCAGGTTCACGGTCGAACTAAGCCCGCTGTACTCATAGTAGGTCTGTGGATCTGTCTCGCCGCCATGGACAGTAGATCCATTGTGCTGGTTGGTAGCGGCCTGAATTTCCATCATGTCCAATTCGCCGCACCAAGGCCACGGCACACCGCCGTTGGTGCTAGGGTTAGCTGTACCAGGGGCGGTGGCCGCGGGATAAGCGTTGGCGCCCAATGCCCAGAAGGCTGCTCCCATGCCCACGGCGGGCGGATTCTGAATGCGGGCGTCCCATCGCCCATACGGTGCGGCGGCGTAAGTGCTCGTCAACCTTGCCGACGTGTAATTTGTCTGACCTGCACCGGGATTCGGGTTGTAGGTCATCGCGATTATCAGGTCGCCATTGCCATCGAGATACACATTCTGCAGGCTGTCGCTCGTGGATTGTATGGTTCCATCGCCCCAGATGTTTCCGGTATTGTCTCGTACGTTGTTCCACCACTCGGTGTGGTTGTAAGTGGTATTGGCGGCGCCGGGGAAAGTGCCTCCCCATACCTGAGTCCATTGCGCGTGTAGCGATGCTGTGCCCACGAGACAAAAGGCGGCAAGGAACAACAGTGCGCGCTTGGATGCGCTCATTAATCTGGAATTTCTGGCCAACCAGCTCGGTGCACATCCAGAATGAGATTCGGAACGATTGAGGGGTGTATAGCGATTCATAACTGACTCCTTGGGGCGTCAAATGTTGAGCGTTAGGGTGTCAAGAACTTGTATTTGGTAATGTCCTCACCCTGAGGCCGGCGGCTCACTGCCGTCGGCTGGAAGTTGATTGGGATTGTGCGATCGGTTCTAGTTGGTCCGGATCTCAATTCCCATGACTACAGGTTGGTTCGCAGCTCCGAGCGCAAAGGCGATGACGATTTGTCCGCCGCTGTTGGCCGTCGTATTGAAGGTCTCCAGCAGTGCCGCGTCTTTGCCCACCGTGCCGTAAATGTCTAGGTTGGTGAGCACGGTCGTGCCGTTGATGGCCACATTGAATTCACGATTTCCGGCAGCGCTGAAATAGGTCTCAGCGAAGTGCAGCAGGACGGTGTAAGTACTGCCGGCCGTCAGCCCCGGAATGGTGTAGGTGAATACTCCAGCTCGTCCGTGCTGATAGACCCCCATCGGCGCGGCATTGACTCCGGGTTGGGTCAGATTGATGGTGGCCGTCACAGGGCTGTTATCCCCGCCGCCACTGAAGTCCTCATCGGCAACAAACGGGTAATCCCCGCCGCCGGAGTTGCTCTCGGCCGGGCCGCCGCAGGCGATAGCGACCACCTCGGAACCGCCGCCCGCCGCTTGCGTGGTGGCGCTGGCCTGAGCCGAAGCCGCCGACGATCCGTCGGCGTCCACTGCTTCGGCCTTGTAGTAGTAAGTAGTTGATGCAGTGAGGCCAGTGTTCGTGTAAGTAGTTCCGGTGACGCCGCTGGCGATCAGGTTACTCGACGATGGGGTGAAACCGCTGGTTGTACTGCGGTAGACGCTGTAAGAACTGATACTGCAGTTCGCCGGAGGAGTCACCGCCGTCCAGCTCAGACTGATGGCACTGGAGGACGATGCGGTCGCCGTCAGTCCGGTCGGCGCAGAAGGAACCGTGGTGCAGCCCGAGGACGTGCCCAATACCTCGACGCCGTTGATCATGGGTTGATCGATGGTGCCATTGGTAAAGGCGATCACCATCTGACCGCTGCTGTTGGCCGTTGCAGTGAACTGCTCGACCACAGCCGTGAAGTTCGCTTTGGCCGTCGCGTAGATGTCGAAATTGCTCAGCACCGTGGTTCCGTTGATGGCCACATTAAACACACGATTACCCGCTGCCGAAAAATAAAGCTCGGCAAAGTGCAGGCGTACGGTGTAACTGGCTCCTGAGATCAGGCCGGGAATCGTATACGTCACGGTTCCCTGACGCGCCGACTGGTAGACTGCCGCGGGAGCTGCGGTCGTCACAACACCAGCGGGTATGGTGATTGTGTTAGTCACCGAGTAGGTGGTGCCGCCAGTGCTGAAGTCTTCGTCCGCGACAAAGGGATTGTCGCCCCCGCCCGTGTTGCTTTCCGCCGGGCCGCCGGCATTGATGGATACGATCGACGTGCCACCTGATGCTGCCTGCGTGGTAGCGCTGGCCTGCGCCGAGGCTGCCGATGTGCCAAACGAGTCAACCGCTTTTACGACGTAGTAGTACGTCGTCGACGCCGTGAGACCGGTGTTGGAGTACGTCGTGCCCGTTAGCCCGCCCGCAATCAAGGTGGTCGGATTCGCAGTCGTGCCCCCGTAAACGCTGTAAGAACTGATAGTGCAGTTCGGCGGAGGCGTTACTGCCGTCCAACTCAAGCTGATAACGCTCGATGATGACGCCGTCGCCGTCAGACCAGTCGGCGCCGAAGGAATGGCAGTGCAACTGCCTCCGCTACTCTGCGTGGTAGCGCTGCCTTGCGGTGACGCTGCCGATGCGCCATCTCCGTCAAACGCTTCTATGACATAGTAATAAGTTGTCGAAGGCGTTAACCCAGAATCCGCATACGATGCTGCTGTCAGGCTCGAAGCTATCAGAGTACTGGATGAGGGTGTGAAGCCTGAGGTCGTGCTGCGGAACACTTCGTAGCTCATCGTGCAGGTCGATCCGGCTGTGCTGGCACCCCAGGTAAGGCTGATCTGGCTGGAAGAAGTTGCCGTCGCTGAGGGAGTTCCCGGGATAGTGGGAACTGCGGTGCAATTGCCAGCCGTTCCTCCCCAGGAAGTTATATAGCTGATGTAAGACGCCGAATCCGCCGTGGTGCCCGCATTATCGGTTGTGGGGTTGTCTGAGGCGATGTTGTAATTAATTTGGCCGCTTCCCGACAGGAATACAGACACCGAATTTGTGAACGTAACTCCAGTGGCGACCGGCGCAAGAATGCCGCTGTTTGCAATGATATCGACTCCCTGATTAAAGAAGGAGTAGACACCGAGGCCATAGGCTTGGTGAGTTGTAACCGAGGGAGAAACGATATACGACGCGTAGCCATCGATGGTGCCGTCCATCCACGCGCTTTGGCTGGGGACGTCATATGGCATCTCGCTCTGATAGAAGATGGTTTCGCCGCCTTCGCCGTTCCACTGTACCTGGGCGGCTTCGTAGTGCTCGACCGCGAGTCCTAACGCCGTTACGTTATCCCCGTTCACGACGAGCCCTTCCATGCCCACGTTGACGGTCCAGCCAACAGGGACCTGTCCGTGGTCTGCTCGCCATGCCCAGATGTTGTCGAGAATGACGTTGTCGCTGTCGATTTCCATGCTTTCGGTAGCGGTTCCACTTACCGCGCCACCGATGCGGAAGAACGTGTCGCTGATCGCTGTCGGATTGCCGGCGTGGCTTACCCGTGATGCCCCCGCCGTTCCTACCTGTAAAAGTACGTGTGAGTTGGTCGGTCCCGCATCGATGAGCAGTCCTGCGATCTGTACTCCGCCGACGTCCGCAACGGTGATGGCGGCAGTTCCCGACTGCGGCACCAGATTTGCGTAGCCCAAGCCAAGCACCACAGTGTTTGCGTTGGTGACATTAATCGACCCGCTGTACTGATAAATGCCGGGAGTCAAGATGAGATTCTGGCCGGAAGCCAACGCCGCATTGATCTGGGCCAGTGTGCTCGATGGCGTAGCGATATAGAATGTCCCGATTGCCAGCGAAGTTCCTATTCCCAGGCCTCCCCCAGACCAACTTGTCCCCGAGGAGTTTGTGCGCAAAGCAGGTGAAAAAACCCAGTAGTTGCCGCTGCTGTCCAGATAGAGGAACGGCTTCTCGCGGCTTACTGGTGTGGTCGCGAGCGTGGTGTAGGAATCGCTTTTCCCGAATGGGTTGCTCTGCGGCGGTGCTCCTGCGACACCGGAAAAGACCATATTCCAGAGATTTCCAGACCAGCTTCCAATGGAACTGTTGCGCGTATACCACTGCTGTTGTGAGCACGATTGAATCGTTCCGGTTATTTGGCTGTCCGAGATGAAACCACCGCTCGCCTCGCCGCAGTTAGTATTCGTCAGCTCCACTGACCCATTCACATACATGCGCCGGAAGGCTGCTCCTTGCGAAACTCCCCATTGCAGATAGGTGTCGCCCGATGGAATGGCATTAATGGAAATGTTCTCAATGGAGCGCCAAAAGTTGGTCGTCAAATTACCATTCGAGTCCGTTTGGTTTGAGGTCAAGTAGCCGTTGCTGATCGTGGTTGCGGTTGGGATTTCGCCCAAGCCCGCGACGGACTCGTAGTAACCGACTTCGGCCTCGACGCCGGTATAAGTGCCGGGTGAGAAAAGAACCGCATAGCGATTGGTACTGAACTGGGGGTTTGCGTTCAATGTGTTCAAGGTTGAGTTGATCGATGAGACCGAATCGTTGGTTGTGAAGACGTAAACGTTGGGGCCAAAGATCGTATTGTTTTGCGCAACCGCGGTGCCGGGTCCGTAAAGAAGTCCAGTCAATGCGATGCTGAGCAGCAGAGAGATTGCCCACAGTGACCTCGTCGCACTACCGGCCGAGCAAGTGCAAGGCTCGCCGCGATTACTGCACGATTCGCCGATAAAGCTTCGGCTGCTGGCAGAAGACTTGCGGAGTGAGGTTGCGCCTTCAAATCGACGATCATGGAAATACATAAGATCTCCGTGGGCCGGCCCGCTGATTCGCAAGATTCGTATGAAGCCGACGATGTACACTCTGCGAGACTCTCGTCTCGCCGATGCTTTGGCAAGTGAGTCGGGGTTCATTCACCGATAAGTGGACTGTCCCGGTAGATTGATAATTCAAAAGCACGGTATTTTGCAAAACCACCCGGGCATTAAGGCCATCGAAACTAATCATTTAGAGTCCGCGAGTACTACAACCTATCGGTTCCGTTCCGGAACCGTTAATTCCAGTTAATTGCTCGTTAATGGAATCTTTCCCCATTTTCCTTGTATCGCTATAATTGATCGCCAAGATTCAAAAAGTAGAGGCACCCCCCAATGGCCTTCTCGATCCCCCATCCAGTTACAAAGCAGGAAGAAGAGGAATGGCAAGAACTGCAGACGGTGCTTCAGTCCGGCATACTGGACAAAGCGCCGAATCTGAGGCATTTCCTCGAGTACGTCGCACAACAATACTTTTCCGGACACACCGAGCAGTTGAAGGAGTACAGCATCGCCGTCCAGGCGCTGCACCGGCTTGAGCAATTCGACCCGCAGTCGGATACGATCGTACGCGTGACGGCGCATACTTTAAGGAAGAAACTGGATCAGTATTACGCGACAGAAGGCGCCGACCATCTCATTCAGGTTCGGCTTCCCGCTGGCAAGTATGTCCTGCAGTTCGAGCGCAAGGAGCCAGTCTCTGCGCCGACAATCGATCAGTTTGAAGCCTCGCCATCCGATCAACGGGTTCAGGCTCTTCCGGCTACAAGTTCTCCGCCGAGAGGAATCTGGGTGTATGTGGCAGTCTTTGGAGCAGTCGCCTTGTTGCTTGGAAGTTATTTCGTTCGCTTCCGCCCAAGGGAATCGCAGACGCAGTCGCACAGCTTCAGTGCCGTGACAAAATCCACGGCGGTCGCTACCGCATTTGCCGAAGCCGCCGGGGCTGCGACTGACCGGGCCATCCGCATTCGTTGGGGTGCAACCTCGCTCTCATATACGGATGTAGCCGGACAAGTTTGGCTCGCTGACCGGTACTGCACTGGCGGCTCAACTTTCTGGCATCCGAATCAGGAGGTTCAAGGGACAGACGATCCGGCGTTATTTCAAGAAGGACGAGAAGGAAAATTCCAGTGCAGGATTCCGGTTCCTCGGGGAAGCTATCAGCTTCTGCTGCTGTTTGCCGACACTTCTGGCGACAGAGAGGCGGCGCGACAGGTTGACTTCTCAATCAACAACGCCGTGACAGCGGCACTCGATGTGGTGGACGAAGCCGGCGGCGATAACATCGCCGTCGGCAAAGTCTACGCCGGAATCCATCCCATGAGCGATGGTAACATCCACTTGGATTTTACATCGGACGGATCTTTCTTAAACGCAGTAGAGATTGTGCCGGCTGCGTCTGGCGGCGGCGCTCCGATGCGGATGCTTGCCGGACCTGTGGTATTCCATGACGACCAGGGAAATATCTGGAGCCCGGAGCGTTTCTTTCACGGCGGCAGACGATCATTTCATCCGGATAACTTGCCAAAAGTTGCAAACGCCAGGCTCTTCGAATGGGAGCGGTACGGGCACTTCCACTACCTGATCCCAGTTGTGGCCGGGAAGGACTACCGGATGCGGCTTTATTTTTCGGAAGGTTGGTTTGGTGTCGGGAATGGTGGTCCGGGAGGCCAGGGAAGCCGCGTATTCGATGTCTATTGCAACGGCACCACGCTGCTCAAGGATTTTGACATCCTGCAAGACCAAAATGGCGGCGCTGGAGTGATTGCCTTCGATCACGTTAAGCCCACCGCTCACGGCATGCTGGAGCTCGATTTCACACCGGTCAAGAATTACCCGCTGATTGATGCAATCGAGATAGAGCCAGAGTAAGGCGGTTGCATTCTTGAGTTACCCCGTGCGTCAGGATCGAAGTTGCCTTTTGCAAAGAGTCACTTTGTCAATTTCCTTATGGGGCTCCGTCCTAAGGACGACGGACTCGCCATGTTGCCGCTTTCGCTTATTACCAGCCAATGGCCACCAGCAACGTTTTCGGGTTTGAGCAACCAATGTCGCTTGAGTATCCACCCGCATCGTTGTACGGGAAGGCATACTGCTGCATATTGATGGCTTGGGCTTCAATCCACTGAGCGTAGTGATCGTAGGGCTCTTGCTGATAGAAGCTCGCAGGATTTCCCCACATTCCCTGGTTGGTTAGATCCCCGGCCGAGTTAAACTCAGCCGCACCCGAGATAGGAGCGGTATGCCTAAAGATTGCGGCGGAAAGGTCCGGATTAGCGCCTAAGCCAGAACCGTTGGGCCCTGCTTCCGGAATGGTAATCCCGTTGAAGGACCAGATATTAGAGATGTAGTTGGCATAGTAATTTTGGTACGGTCCACCAGCGTTAAAGCCAGAGCCACCCGGCTCGATGATCCGATACGGGCCATACGTTGTCTCGTCTGTCCTGAAGTCATAAGGAGCAGCGCCGGTAGCGTTATATGGAGCCGCGGCTAGATAGCGCTGTAGTGTAACAGAGCGGTCTTCCGTAAAGGTCTCCTGATTTTCTCCGAGCGCTACATTTGTCCCGTCGCCGCAAACCAGATTAAATGCAATCTTGACGCCCAATGCGTCAACGCGCGTCGTGTCCATGTTGATAGAAGTGGGTCCGGCAGTGAACTCGATATAGTCCCAGTAGTCGGTGTTATCCTCGTTCAAGGTGGGGTCATTCAGGAAAAAATACATACGCCCCGAGGAGTTGGGCGGCATAGCGAAGGTTGGCTGCTGCGCAAATGTATAGGAGGTTCCGACTCCGTTGAGGGTTGCAGTCCAGGTTATCTGACTGTCCGCATACTTCCCGTTCGTCCGGTTCAGGAACTTCATCATCACCGTATCCCCGGGGGGCAAAGTAGGTATGTTGCTGGCGTCCCAGAAGGGCGCGCCGCCCCAGAGATTGGGGTTCAGTGCGGATGTGGTCGCGGTGACTGTTGCGCTCGACGGCGAAACTCCGATCGTGTTGTTGGCAAAGACTTGGTAGTAATACTGAGTCGACGCTGTAAGCACATCATCCTGAAACCAGTTGCTCTTTGTGGTTCCAATCAGGTTGCTGGCCCCGGCCGTGAAGGTTGGCGTTGTGCTGCGGTAGATGTAATACGTTGTCGCCACCGTCCCCACCCCGGAGTTAGTCGAATTCCAGATCAGATCGATTTCGTTGGCGTTCTCAGCCATCGCGGTCAATCCGGTTAGCGCTGCGGGAGCAGTAGTTAACGGTGTTGCCGGAAGTGATGTGGCTGAGGCCGAAGCAGATGGCGAAATTCCTGACAGGGTAGAAGCGATCACTTGGTAGTAATACGTTGTCGAGGGCTTAACTCCAGGCCCTGGGGGGATCGAAGACTCGCCCGCGGTGAGCGTGGCGGGATAGTTACTGTCCGCATAGTAGGTGATCCCGACGGTGGTGCCCATCAGATTGGCGGACGACGGCGTGAAGGGGGTGGTTGTGCTCCGGTAGACTGAATAGTTTACTGGGGCAGTGTTTGGCGCAGAGGCTGTGCTCGCAACCCAGCGCAGATCGATCTGTTGGTAGGAAGAGCCCACCGCCGTCAGACTCGTTGGAGGCGCGATTGCGGTGTACGCCGGCGTGGTAGTACTGGCCTGCGCTGAGGCAGTCGATGTGCCAAATGAATCAACCGCTTTTGCGACGTAGTAGTATGTCGTCGACGCTGTAAGACCGGTGTTGGAGTACGTTGTGCCCGTCATGCCGCTCGCAATCAACGTGGTCGGATTCGCCGTCGTTCCGCCGTAAACGCTGTAGGAACTGATGGTGCAGTTCGCCGGAGGGGCAACCGCCGTCCAGGTCAAGTTGATGACGCTCGGTGCAGACGCCGTTGCCGTCAGGCCGGTTGGAGCCGAGGGAACCGTGCTGCAAGGAGTGGCGTCAAGCACCTCGATGCCATTGAACATGGGTTGATTGACTGCGCCATCGGTGAAAGCGATCAAGATATTGCCGCTGCTGTTGGCCGTCGTGGTGTATTGCTCAACCACAGCTGTGTAACTCGCACCGGCGGTGGCGTAGATGTCGAAGTTGGTCAGCACCGGCGTGCCGTTGATGGCTACATTAAATTCACGACCGCCCGCTGCCGAGAAATAAAGCTCGGCAAAATGCAGGCGCACTATATAACTAACTCCTGAGGTCAGGCCGGGGATGGTATAAGTCACAACTCCCTGGCGCGCCGACTGGTAGACGGCCTGCGGAGCGGCGGTGGTCGCTATACTGGCGGGTATGGTGATTGTGTTGGTGACCGAATAGGTGGTTCCACCGGCGCTGAAATATTCATCCGCGACGAAGGAATTGTCACCTCCGCCCGAGTTGCTTACCGTCGGACCGCCTGCGTTGATGGAAACATAACCTGTGTTTCCGCCAGCGGCTTGCGTGGTAGCGCTTGCCTGAGCCGAAGCTGCAGACGAACCGTCGGCGTCCAGTGCTTCGACCTTGTAGTAGTAAGTCGTCGAGGCCACGAGTCCAGTGTTGGAGTAAGTGGTTCCCGTCACTCCACTTACAATCAGGTTGTCAGATCCCGGAGTGAAGCCGTTGGTGGTGCTGCCATAGACGCTGTAGGAACTGATGGCGCAGTTCGCGGGAGGAGTTACTGCCGTCCAGCTAAGAGCGATGGCGCTGGAAGACGATGCGGTCGCCGTCAGCCCGGTTGGCGCAGACGGTACCGTGGTGCAGCCCGTGGACGTGCCCAGCACCTCGACGCCGTTAATCATGGGTTGATCGACGGTGCCGTTGGTGAAGGCAATCGCGATCTGGCCGCTGCTGTTGGCGGTGGCGGTGAACTGCTCGACGACAGCTGTGAAGTTCGCCTTGGCCGTTGCGTAGATGTCGAAATTAGTCAGCACCGCGGTTCCGTTGATGGCCACATTAAACACGCGATTACCCGCTGCCGAAAAATAAAGCTCGGCAAAGTGCAGGCGTACGGTGTAACTGGCTCCTGAGATCAGGCCGGGAATCGTATACGTCACGGTTCCTTGCCGCGCCGACTGGTAGACGGCTGCGGGAGCCGCAGTGGTGGAAATAGAAGCCGGGATAGTGATTGCGTTAGTGACCGAATAAGTTGTGCCACCGGTGCTGAAGTCTTCGTCCGCAACAAAAGAATTATCGCCGCCACCCGAGTTACTTTCTGCTGGACCGCCAGCGTTGATGGACGCGATTGACGTGCCTGAGGATGCTGCCAGCGTGGTAGCACTGGCTTGCGCCGATGCCGCCGATGCGCCAAACGCGTCAAGCGCTTCGACTTTGTAGTAGTAGGTGGTAGAGCCCGTCAAACCGGTATTTGTGTAGGCGGTTCCGGTCACGCTGGTGATCAGGTTGCTCGACGATGGCGTAAACCCGTTGGTTGTGCTGCCATAGACGCTGTAGGAAGTGATGGTGCAGTTCGCCGGAGGAGTCACCGCGGTCCAACTCAGAGCGATCGCGCTCGATGATGAAGCCGACGCCGTCAGCCCCGTCGGTGCCGAGGGTACCGTGGTGCAACTGCCCGATACGGCTCGTATTTCAATGCCGCTGGATTTGGGCTGATCGGCGGTGCCGTTGGTGTAGGCGATCACGATTTGCCCGCTGCTGTTTGCGGTGGCGGTGAACTGCTCTACTAGAGCCTTATTGGCCCCAACTGTGGCGTAGATGTCGAAGTTGCTCAATACCGTGGTGCCGTTGATGGCTACGTTGAAGACTCGTTTGCCCGTCGCGGTCCAATAGAACTCGGCGAAGTGCAGCGATACCGTGTATTGAGCGCCAGCAGTCAGGCCCGGAATCGTGTAGGTGAAGATTCCTGCACGCTCCGATTGATACACCGCCATTGGAGCCGCATTGGTTACGCCTGCGGTGACGATAGTGTTGGCGGACGTATCCGCGCCGCCGCCGATGACATCTTCATCGGCAATAAAGGAAGCGTCTCCGCCGCCCGAGTTGCTCACTGCCGGACCACCCGAGTTGAGGGCCACGACATCCTGCGCACCCGCGCGTACCGTGGCGGCCAAGCCAAGAGCGAAAACCAGCGCCAGTTGGAGGAGAACCTTAGCAACCATCTTGCCCGAAAGTAAACGATCACTCGACATACAATTCTCCTGTCCGTGGTGCTGGGTGCGGTTGAGTTCGTTGAGTTAAGTTCGTTCAGTTAGCTTCTTCAGCGGATTTCGACGCCGCTGGATTTCGGTTGATCGGCGATGCCGTTGGTGTAGCTGATTACGATCTGGCCGCTGCTGTTGGCCGTGGCTGTAAACTGTTCCACCAGCGCTTTATTTACCCCGACCGTGGCGTAGATGTCGAAGTTGCTCAACACCGTGGTGCCGTTGATGGCCACGTTGAAGACGCGTTTGCCCGCCGCCGTCCAGTAGAACTCGGCAAAGTGCAGGAGCACCGTATGCGAACTGCCCGCGACTAGCCCCGGAATCGTATAGGTGAAAGTTCCAGCGCGTTCCGATTGATATACCGCCATGGGCGCGGCATTGGTCACGCCTGCGGTGGTGATGGTGTTGGCGGAGGTGTCAGGGCTGCCGCCGGTGACATCTTCGTCCGCGACAAAAGAAGCGTCGCCGCCGCCCGAGTTACTCACCGTGGGACCGCCGGAGTTGATCGCCACGAAGTCCGTGCCCGATCCGGCTTGCGTCGTGGCAGATGCTTGCGCCGAGGCGGCCGATGGGCCGTCAGTGTCCAGAGCTTCGACCTTGTAGTAATAAGTGGTCGAAGCAGCGAGTCCGGTGTTGGAGTAGGTCGTACCGGTCACACCGCCGGCGATCAGATTGCCCGATCCCGGAGTGAAGCCATTGGTCGTGCTTCCATAGACCGAGTAAGAGTTGATGGTGCAGTTAGTCGGTGGAGTCACGGCGGTCCAACTCAAGGCAATGGCGCTCGACGATGACGCGGTCGCCGTCAGCCCGGTTGGCGCAGAAGGAACCGTGGTGCAGCCCGAGGACGTGCCCAATACCTCGACGCCGTTGATCATGGGTTGATCGATGGTGCCGTTGGTGAAGGCGATCACAATCTGGCCACTACTATTGGCAGTTGCAGTGAACTGCTCCACCACAGCCGTGAAGTTCGCTTTCGCCGTCGCGTAGATGTCGAAATTGGTCAACACTGCGTTTCTATTGATGGCCACGTTAAACACACGATCACCAGCTGCCGAGAAATAAAGCTCGGCAAAGTGCAGGCGTACGGTGTAACTGGCTCCGGAGATCAGACCGGGAATCGTATACGTGACAGTTCCTTGCCGCGCCGACTGGTAGACGGCGGTGGGAGCTGCGGTGGTCGCAACCCCGGCAGGTATGGTGATGGTGTTGGTGACGGCGTAGGTGGTACCGCCGGTGCTGAAGTCTTCGTCGGCAACAAAGGGATTGTCGCCGCCACCAGTGTTACTTTCCGCCGGGCCCCCGGCATTGATCGATGCAATGGAAGTTCCGGAGGATCCAGATTGCGTGGTCGCGCTAGCCTGCGCCGAGGCCGCCGAACTCCCAAACGAGTCAAGAGCCTCAACGAGGTAATAGTACGTGGTCGAAGCCGCGAGGCCAGTGTCGGCGTAAGTGGTGCTGGTTCCAGATATGCTTCCGATCAGGTTACTCGACGATGGAACAAAGCCGTTGGTGGTGCTGCGGTAGACATTGTTGGAGGTAAGGGTACAGGGAGGGTTCACGGGAGCTGCCGTCCAGCTCAAGCCGATGGCACTGGAGGAAGACGCCGTCGCCGCCAGATTCGTCGGCCCGGTGGGGGGAACAGAAGTGCATACGGCGGTCGAGGTCGTGGCACTGGCTTGCGCTGAAGCCGCTGACGTGCCGTCCGCGTCAATGGCTTCAACGATGTAGTAATAGGTGGTAGACGCTGCGAGGCCCGTGTTGGTATAGGTGGTTGTGGTCACTCCGCTCGCGACTAGATTGCTTGACGATGGAGTGAAGCCGCTGGTGGTGCTGCGGTAGATGTTGTAAGAGATGTTAGTGCAGTTCGCCGGAGGAGTCACTGCGTTCCAGCTCAAGCTGATGGCGCTGGAGGAAGATGCGGTCGCCGTGAACCCGGTGGGCGCGGAAGGAACCGTGGTGCAACTCGTGGATGAGCCCAGTACCTCGACGCCGTTGATCATGGGTTGATCGATGGTGCCGTTGGTGTAGGCGATCACGATCTGGCCGCTGCTGTTGGCCGTTGCGGTGAACTGCTCCACTACAGCCGTGAAGTTCGCTTTGGCGGTTGCGTAGATGTCGAAATTGGTCAGCACGGCGGTGCCGTTGATGGCCACGTTAAACACGCGATCACCCGCTGCCGAGAAATAAAGCTCGGCGAAGTGCAGGCGTACGGTGTAACTGGTTCCAGCGATCAGGCCGGGGACGGTATAAGTCACGGTTCCCTGACGTGCCGACTGGTAGACGGCTGCGGGAGCTGCGGTGGTCGCAATACTGGCGGGTATGGTGATTGTGTTAGTCACCGAGTAGGTGGTGCCGCCAGTGCTGAAGTCTTCGTCGGCAACAAAGGGATTGTCGCCGCCGCCCGAGTTACTGACCGCCGGACCGCCGGCGTTGATGGATGCGATCGAAACTCCGGAGGACGCTGATAGCGTAGTAGCGCTTGCCTGCGCCGAAGCCGCAGAGATGCCATCTGAATCAACCGCCTTTATGACATAATAGTAGGTCGTCGAAGCTGTGAGACCAGTGTTGGAGTACGTCGTGCCCGTCAGCCCGCTCGCAATTAATGTGGTCGGATTCGCGGTCGTTCCGCCGTAAACGCTATAGGAGCTGATGGTGCAATTAGTCGGAGGAGTAACCGCGGTCCAACTCAAGCTGATGGTGCTTGAGGAAGACGTAGTGGCCGTCAGCCCGGTCGGTGCCGACGGAATCGTGGTGCACACTGGCGTGGCTGGCGTGGTGGTGCTGGATTGCGCGGAGGGTCCCGATGAACCGTCCGCGTCAACAGCTTCCACTAAGTAGTAGTAAGTCGTCGAACCTGCGAGGCCGGTGTCGGAATAGCTGGCGGTAGTAACGCCGCTTGCTACTAAAGTTGTCGAAGAGGCAGTGAACCCGCTGGTGGTGCTTCGGTAGACGTTGTAGAAACTGATGGTGCAGTTCGCCGGTGGAGTTACTGCGTTCCAGGTCAAGTTGATGACGCTGGAGGAAGCAGCGGTTGCCGTCAGCCCGGTTGGCGCCGAAGGAAGGGCAGTACAACTTGCGGTGCCCGAACGAGGATCAGGCACTGGAACGATTGTAAACGACGCTGAACCGTTCGCCAGTCCTGGGGCCGTGGCAGTCACCGTTACGGTTCCGGCGGTGAACTGGCTGCGGAGGGCGATTCTCGTCATGCCACCCTCGACCTGCAATTCAGGGTCACCGGGCGAGTGATAGAAAGCGTCAGGTACGCCGCCTATATAGGTAGAGTTGGCGTTGGAGTATGCATTGGTATTCGTAGACACATATTGTTGAGTTCCGCCCTGGTAAGTCGCCGGGCCGGTCACCGAAAACGTGACAAGGTCAGAGGCAAGGGGTTCCGAATTTCCATTCGCGTCTTCTATCGTGGCCGTAACAAAAGCCGCGTCCGATCCATTTGCCGTAACCTGGAAGGTTGTGCCATTCGGCTTGGTCAGCTCAGGAACCACATTGAGCACGATCCTGTTTTCGGCTCCGGCCGTCGTCCTGCTGTCCGTCGCTACCACAGCTCCGGACGCGTTCAGGCACTCCGCCGTCACCGTGCCGGAAACCCACGACACGATCCAGGACGTCTGGAAGGGGATTTGGGTGGCGGTTTCCGTTTGATTCCCTTCGTCGTCCGAGTTCCAGGGGTTCGGCGTCTCAATCGCACCCTGTTGCACGCCATTGACCAGCAATTCCACCGATGGGCAGTTGCTGAAGGCATTGACCTGGACATTTCCGGAGGAAAGGTTCCAGTGACCCGATAAGTGCACGACCGGCTTGAGCGAAAAAGGCGTCCAAGCGGCCTCATAGACGTAATACAACAACTTTGGAAAACGATTTTGGTCCATCGAAGAAGCGCCTAGCGAGCGGACATCATTCGAGTTTCCGGGAGCGGTAGTGCTGTTGCCGGCTTCCACGTATTGGCCGGTTTCGCCCGGAGTATCCGCGAAGTACCACTGTGCCATCCCCATGGCATCCGCCGCCTTACCCTGGCGCCAGTTGTCCAGGAAAGGCGCAACAAAGGCAATCTCATAATTCCAAGCCAAGCCGCGGGCCGTGCCGGTGCCCCAATATTCTGCACCCCAAGCCGGATTGTTCGGGAATTCGTTCTTGACACCGACCTCGCAACCCTCGAGGGTGCAACCGAGCAAAGTGCCGTTTACGGGGTCAGGAGTACGGTCGGCTGCGACGCGGGTATTGACGGGATCCCACGTCGAATTTATGGCTAAAAGGGCCTCGCCGATGGATTCTTCCATGGTGCCGTTATTCGACTCCCAGTCGAGAATCGACGGATGGCTGCGATCACGAATGATCATGTCACGATGCAGTTCTTCTTTCAGCGTCACCATATCGGCCGTTGGCGAAGCGAAAGCTTCTTCGTTGTCTCCGCTGGGCTGGTCGATCATGATGCCGTAGGCATCGGCTGCATTTACGAACTCCTCGCCGGAGGTCGAGTGACCCGGACGGTAAATGTTGCCGCCCTCCGCCGCCAACAGCGAGAGGTCGCGCCATTGCTGTTCTTCCGGAACAGACGATCCCAGCCCCGGATAATCGTAACGCCCGGAGCCGCCCCACAAATTCATCGCATGGCCGTTGAAGTATGGGTAATTCTTATCCCAGGTGATGGTGCGGATGCCGAGCGGGCTCTGCGCAACATCGACCACTACGCCATTCACGCTAACAATGTGGTTGACTGTGTAGATATAGGGCGTGCCGTATATGGAATTGTTTGGATACCATAATGTCGGATTGTTTACCGTGATCTGCTGACTGAACATTGGAGTCGCAGTGGACGGAAAATTGCCCGGAGTCATCGGAGCTACGGTCTGAGTTAGTGGCGACCCGGTAGCTACTACGTTTCCATTTGCGTCCACAATCTGCGTCGTCAGGGTTACCGTTTGGGAAGTCGTATTCTCATTGAGAACGTTGGTCTCAACCTGAATAACAGCCGAGTTAGCTGTTGCGGTGCTGCTTGAAGAAGGTACCTCGGACACCGTTGCAACGTAGGTGCCCCAGGTTTTCTGATTGGAATACACGTTTACCGGAATATGCACCTTGTTAGTTATGAACATCTTCACCGGCCGAAATAATCCAGCCATGGCCTGACCGAAGCGGAACACCTCCGGGAATTGAGGATCTTCAAACCACGTGTTGCCCCTGGAAACGGTCACCGCGAGCACATTATCCGTGGCGCCATTGGCCTTCACGTAAGGCGTGAGGTCGACAACGAAGGGAATGAAACCCACGACATGCGACGCCTCCGCGTCAGCGGTAACGGCGCTGACGCCGGGCAGGAGCGTTCCATTGATATAAACCTGGGCAGCTGTATGGGCGCCCTCGAACTCGACCATGATCTTGCTGTTTGCATAGGTTGGGTCAACCTTGAAGTGCAGACGGTACCAGTTGTTTTGTCCACACAGAGACCCTTGGCCACCACCCGAGGCCTGATTGATAAACGTGCGCCATATATTCGCGTCGTTGGGAATGCCGACTTGAGCCCAGTTGGGTGTGGAAAGGTTGCTACCACAAGAGGGCCCGGTGCCGGAGGCGGGAGCAGCTGCCTCCACATAGCTGGGGGTCGCGAAAGTCGTGGAATCCTGATTGTTCTCGTACCACCAATTACTTTGTGGCAAAGCGGCAGTTGGATCCGTCGCAGCCGCATTCGCAACGAAATTGGGCATTCCTTCCGACAGATTGATCGTAATCCGGGGAGAGGCCGGCGGCGCTGACTGCGCGTTCGCCCTGGTTGAGATCATTGCCCCAATCAAGAATAGGAGTGTCCCAACCGCTCGCCTGACGCGGGTGCGAGATCCCTCAAATTTCTGGTGCACGCTTCCACTCTCAACGACCGCACCCTGACCACTCGCTGAGCAGTGTGATTTCGCACTATGAGGACGGATTGGACATTGAAAGGTGCTATATGGGGGATACATGGCACTCCTTAATGTACTGGTGCGTTAAACTTGTACTGCTCCGCGGGAAATTACTGATGCAGGAGTGACATTGTCCGCTGGAGGCCTCGCCTAGCAAGTGATTTGGGGTTCATTCACGGATAATGGCGCCAACGGAGCGACTAAACATGCGAAATCAGCGAGCCCATGCGGCGGAGCGCTCTAATTTCTGCGGCAAATCGATCTTGACCAGGGAATCTAAGGGGGGATTCACGAGAATTCGACGTTCGAAGTTGGCGTTAAGGCAAACGTTAAGACGTTAAAGGGCCGTCAACAGTCGGCCCTGCGTTGCCTGCCTGAAGGGAATGACTGCGCTCGCGCAGGGTGTGGTCGCTTGCTGAAGTACTTGTTCAGATTTTCGCGAAGCTGCAGCCGAGCTCGCAATAGCCGCGCTTTCGACGCGCTGCCCAACGCCCTCTAGAAATCTGCGATCACTGCACCACGACTTTGCCGGTCATCTTCGGGTGAATCGTGCAGTAGTAGGGATACGTTCCCGCCTTGGTAAAGGTGTAGGAGAATTTTTCGTCCGTATCCATCACCTTGGACTTGAACACGCCCTCTGTACTAACTGACGTATGAGGGATGTCGTCAGCATTTGTCCATGTAACGGTCGTTCCGACGGGTACGGTGATCGTCTGCGGCCCGAAAACAAAGTTGTCGATTTTCACCGCTGCTGCGGCCGCCGAGGGCTCGGCATTCGCCGCGACGCTGAACGATCCAGCTAACAGTATCATCGCAATCATTACGGGCACTGCCACGCCTGCAATCCACACATTCTTGTTTGTCATGGTCATGTTTCCTTTCTAATGTTGTTCTTTGTTATTTGAGCAATCTCCTCGGCCACCTACACCAAGGACAAGTTAACCAGCGAGTGGCGAATCGACGACCGCAAGGCTGCGACCGCTCACCAGGTAATTCACGTCGGTGATGCCCAACACCTTTTGCAACTGCTCAGCCGGCACCTTCATCGGCCCAGCCGATGGTGCTGTCCCTGGCGCAGGTTGCGGGAAGGCCGTTGACATCGCGGTGTGGAACGAAACTTTTCCTTCGACTTTCTGCATGATTTGGTGGATATGGCCGTTCAACACCGTCACCGAACCGAATTTCTTCACATAAGACAAAGCCTGTTCGCTATCATCGGTACCCCAACCCCAG
The DNA here is from genome assembly GCA_049279555.1 of Candidatus Sulfotelmatobacter sp. Taxonomy (GTDB): domain Bacteria; phylum Acidobacteriota; class Terriglobia; order Terriglobales; family Acidobacteriaceae; genus Sulfotelmatobacter. The sequence continues at coordinate 24,329 of JBAPOI010001042.1, read as the reverse complement.
TCGGGATAAATGGTCCAGAGTGGAATGTGCGCGAAGAGCACGACCGGAGTGCTCGCAGAGCGGCCTTTGAGATCGTTTTCAAGCCATTCGAGTTGCTCGTGACCGAGTGATCCCATGCCACCTGCTTTCAAGTTGGCCACATTCACCAGGCCAACGAAGTGCACGCCCTTCTGATCGAAGCTGTACCATCCCGCCCCTTTGGTTCCCTTTCCATAGCGCTCAAGATATTGATCGCCATTGTCGGAAAGCATGTCGTGCTCGCCCGGCACAAAGTAGATCTGTTTGGCGGAAGCGCCTTTTAATGCCTGGTCCAGCGTGTCGAACTCACTCGGCTTCGAAAGCTGGCTGAGATCTCCGGTGTGGATGATGAAGTCCGGCTTTTGGGGCATGGCATTGATCTTGTTGATTGCCGTTTGCAGCGTAGCGGTGACGTCCGGGTTGGCCGGCTTGTTGAAGCCGATGTGGCTGTCGCTGATCTGCACAAAGGTGAAGTCCGCACCTTTGTCGGCGTGCTTGCCGTAGCCTTTGGCGAATGCCTTGGACACTGGGATGCCGCCGCTCATGGTCCAGACCAGGCCTGTACCCGCCCATGCCATGCACTTCAGGAACCCGCGACGATCGACGCCGTCGTTGTTGAGGTCTTGCAAACTCTGATCGATAAGATCTTGCTTCTTGTCCGGCATTTGTCCTCCGTAGTTTGTAACGTTCTGAGTTGATAACTGGTACGAGTCGCTTTTATTCCCAACAAAATCCAGGCGCTGAAAAATATTGCTCGTCTAGCCTGGTCCGTTTACGCCACTTAGAAAACCACCCAAATGGCCGGTCAGCGCGACCATACCGACTGCCAGAAATTCGACAGCAAAGCGATAGCCAGGTAAGAAGGCGGTCCGTCGTCGCGCGCGGAAATGCATCCACCACACCAGCCAGATCATCACCGTCGAAACACACGCCAGAACGAGGTGCAGCAATAGAATGCCCTTCAGTTTCTGTCCCTCGAGTTGGAACTGCCACGCGAGTAGCCCAGTAACGAGAACCGGAATAGTCGAAATCGCCGCCCCTAGCAGGTTGTAATAAGCTGCTTGCGCCAGGCCACGGATTTTCGTCCATTGCGCGATAAGGTCGAACGCTACCGCCGTGATGAACAGCGAAATTGGAAAATGGATCAGCACAACATGTTGCGCATGCTTGGCCAAAAGTGCTGTCTTAAGATCAAAAGGATTTACCATTGCAATACCTCTTCTAGATTTGCTGAGTGTCCTTAATGCCTAGTGGTTCTAAATCCTGCGAGTATCTGCTTGCAGCACATGTTCATTTCAATCTGAAATCGTGCGGACCGCGAAAAGTCCTCACCCCCGCGCGAAAGGAGAGAGCCAACCGCGGAGGTGAGGCTCGCACACGCTACGGTAAGTAGTAGCGGAACGAAGTAAGGATCATTCCGTCCAGTCCGTGCGGCTCTCTGTTCACCACCATCCACGTGTTGCGGTCCACAGGGAAAGGCGCGAGCCCACTGGCTGGACGGGACTAACTCCGCCGCAACCCGCGAACTCGTTATTGCCCTGTCTCTCGGGAAGGAGTCGTGCGAGCCTGAGCCTCCTCGGGTCCGCTGCCATCCACGCGCAAGAGCATCGCGCTGCCCTTGCCGACTTTCACCGCCTTCCGGTTAGAGGCCAAAGTGACTTCACCAAGCGGCTCGGTGCGTCCGGATTGGAGGATTGTGAGGTCGCCAAATCCGTATGTACCGCGGGCATTCATTGAGAAGAGCCAAAACGCTTGCGGACGGGCATCGTCATCGATCATGCCCCCGCTTGGAGCGCCCGAATCCTGGTCCACATTGGCCAGCACGCCCTGGCTGGTATATCTCCCCACGACCTGCGATCCCACTATTACCGGCCCACCTTCGCCATAGGAAATCTGGTCGCCGCCGATTTCAACTTGCTCGTCGGGATCGTCGATTGAGGGTTTCGTCGGTGTCGCAGCAAGTACTGCAGTCCTCGACGCTATCGCGCGCAGGGTCGCGGTAATCTGGAGGGTCTGGTTGCCGAATCGGACCCGGTCGAATTGAAATGAGATCTTCGATTCGCCAGATCCATTTCCTGGAGTGATGGCTTCGACCACATGGCCTGTCACCTTAGATCCTTTACGTAATGTTTCTCCCCTGCCTAGCGGCACGTCCTGCATGACCGTCGCGATTATGGTGGCTCCGCTTCCGCTCTTGTCCGATCGCAAGGCAGAATTCAAGCTGACGGGAAGAATGGTGCCCGCCGGAATAGGTTCTGCAGATTGTGTGTTCTGTCCTGTTCCGGCATGCAGGTACATCGGCAGCATACCCAGCGCCAAACCAAACATTCTCAGATTGTTTTTCATTTTGTTCCTCCTAAAGGAGTTTGCTCAAGAGCGTGTGGTTCTTCCGCACCACCATTCCCTCGGTGATTCCAGTTCGCTCTCTGACTCGTTGTGCAGAACCGACGGCACTCGGTTTTATTCCGCGATATTTTTTGGGGGGCCATGGGAATAAAACGCCCGTCCGCTGGTTTACCCTTGTGTTCCAGGGAAAGATCCCGTTCGCGTTCAATTTGCCGGAACTCCAGGACTCCGGGTCTATGCTAGGCGGGCGGATGACATATCTTGAGCAAACGCCGGGTGCTCATCTCATTTACGATGTGCGCAAACACCACATTTCTGTGTTCGTGTTCCAGGAACGCTCATTGCCGGCCAGGCTGGACGAAATCGTGGTGCTTCGCTACCCGCGCTTGATGACGAATACCGTCTTGTCGTCGATGACATCGTCTTCACCGATTTGCTGTAAATGTTCATCGCGCTTGACGGCATAATCCAGCAGCGCATTGCAAATTTCGCGGGCCGACTCGTCTTTATGGTTGCGCATCACGCTCTCGAGCTGGGATCGTTCCTCGTCGTCGGTACCATCGTAGACTCCGTCGGTGTAGAGGAAGAGTATGTCGCCGGGGCTCATCAGCGTAATCTCCGCTACATCGGAAGAGTTCACCTGCCGTTTTCGCAGGCTGATCGAGAAATATTTGTTCCGGTCTGGATGATCATCGGGAATTTCCAGGCCTAGTGGCGGGACTTGCACCAGTCGCGCCTGGCCGATCTCCATAAACTTGCTGAACTCGTTTGAGAAAACCAGCGGCGGCGGATGGCCAAAATTTACGAAACGAAAAAGTCCTTCGGGCCGCATTTCGCCATAGAGCATGGTGGCGATTTCACGCGCACTATCTTTGGGATTGCGTCCGAGCGCGTTGCGCGCGGTAACCGATTGCGCCAGCCGCAGATTGATTTTTTCAAAAAATCCTGGCGTAGTCTTTCCATAGCGATCCAGTTCCACCAGCATTAATGCATGAAATGTATCGTGGACGGTCGATGCAATTTTGGCCGAGATCAGGCCGTGCCCCTGCGCATCCACCAGCAGCACGCCTGCCGTGGTCTTCAATTCCGGAAGATCTTCCGCGATGCGCAACTGCTCGGAACTCTTCGCTTTTCTGTATTCAGGCGGCGTTGATGGCTCTTGGTTCAGCCGCTTTTCCAGCCAGCACACTTGGTCATCCACCATGTTGCGCACCGGTTGCCCAGCCGGCAAGGGATCGAGATAAAGCTTCGCAAGTTTGAGCGCCCGGGCGATGCGGCCGTCGATGTTATAGCGCTGCTGAAAGTTGATGTACTCGAATAGGTCGCCGCCAACCGTGCCCGCGGGGATGGAATTGCCATACATATCGATGCCCGCCAGTTGCGGGATCGCACCTTCGACCGGCATCAGGCGCTTGCGAAGATATTCGTCGATGGTGGGACTGAATGATGATTGATTCATGGCCAGAGATTTGTGTCGCCTAAGATAATGATTATCGGTGGTAACCTTGCCTTGTGGCAAAGGAATCGGACAGCACAATTCTGTCGATCGACGGGCAGGAAGTCCAGATTACGAACCCTGAGAAGCTATACTTTTCTTCGCAAACAAAAGTCACCAAGCTCGAGCTCGTTCAGTATTATCTCTCCGTCGCTCCGGGTGCGCTGGCAGGTATTCAAGATCGACCGATCGTTCTGAAACGTTTCGTCAACGGCGCCGAGGCGGAGGCTTTTTATCAAAAGCGCGCACCAGAGAAGCGGCCATCTTGGTTGCGCACGGTCACTTTGTCGTTCCCTTCCGGCCGCACCGCCGAAGAAATCGTGGTCGATGACGCAGCCAGGCTTGCCTGGATCGTGAACCTTGGCTGCATTGAACTGCACCCGCATCCAGTGCGCTCCGGCGATCTCGATCATCCCGACGAACTACGCATCGATCTGGATCCCATTCCCGGCGTCAGTTGGGACGACGTTCGCCGCGTCGCACTTGAAGTGCAAGCCTTTCTCGATGAGGTCGGCCTTCGTGGCTGGCCGAAAACCAGCGGCTCGCGGGGCATGCACGTAAATGTACGCATCGAACCGTGCTGGACGTTTGCGCAAGTTCGCCGTGCGGCTGTGGCTTTATCGCGGGCGGTCGAACGCCGTGCCCCGATGCTGGCCAGTTCGAAATGGTGGAAGGAAGAGCGTCATGGCGTCTTCCTTGACTACAACCAGAACGCGAAAGATCGCACAACTTGCTCTGCCTATTCCGTGCGCCCGCTCCCAGATGCTCGCATTTCGACTCCTCTCGATTGGAAAGAAGTGCCCGATTGCGATCCGGCGGACTTTACCATCTTCACGGTTCCTGAGCGCTTCGCGAAAATCGGCAATTTGCATGCCGGGATGGATGCATTTCCGGGCTCGCTGGAAAAATTGCTGGAACTGGCTGATAAAGACGAAGCGTCCGGTATCGCCGATGCGCCATGGCCTCCGCACTTCCGCAAGATGGAAGGCGAGGCTGCGCGTGTGATGCCTTCCCGCGCGAAATCTGCCGCGAAGAAGACGGCAACCAAGAAGCCGCGCGTGAAGGTGCCATTGATTACGGTCGCGAATTCGCCTGACAAAACCGCCGCGCTGGCGGGTCTAGAGCGATGGAAGGCCAAACATGCGGATATCGCAAGTTTGCTTGCCGCGGACGATGTGCTGGTCGACTCGATGCGCGGGAGGTCATCGACATGGACGCGAATCCGCATCAACCTGCGTCATGTCCCCGAAGAACAACGGCCGCCGCAGGAAACACCAGAACCGGACGATGACCCAACGCGCGAGTGGCGGGAGCGTTGGAAAAAGAAAAAGGCAAACGAGTAAGACTCACCTTCCCCCTGGAAAAATCGCCGCCAGTTCCTGCGGAGGGATAACTTCCAGCTGGGCATAGGTACAATCGCTGGTCTTTTTGTCCGCCCGCCATCTGCGGAATTGTGCCGTGTGCCGGAAGCGATCTCCCTGCATGTGATCGTAAGCAACTTCTACAATTAATTCAGGCCGCACCGGTTCCCAGGACAAATCCTTGCCTTGGCTCCAGCGGCTCTGTCCGCCGGGCATTCGCTTGACACCTTCATCATTTTCGGTCGCGTACTCGGCCCAAGCCTTCCACGGATGGTTCACCAGCGCATCTGTCCGATAAGGCTTGAGAAACTCCACCAGCTCTTTTCGTTTTGCCGTGCTGAAACTCGCACAGACTCCGACGTGTTGCAAAGCGCCGGCATCGTCGAACAAACCGAGCAGCAGCGAGCCGACCATCGTGTGCTCGCCCTTTTTATGCCAGCGGAATCCAGCCACCACGCAATCGCAGTCGCGTTCGTGTTTCACTTTAAGCATCACTCGCTTGTTCGGCTCGTAAGTTCCTGCAGGAACTTTGGCCATCACACCATCCAGGCCTGCACCTTCAAAGCGGCGAAACCAATCGGCGGCAATACGCCGGTCGCTGGTTGCGGGTGTTAGATGAATCGGCGCTGAAGCGGAAGCAAGCAGCGATTCCAGTTCGCGCCGCCGCTTTTGAAACGCCTCGCCGCAGAGATCGCGATCTCCAAGGCAAAGCAGGTCGAAGAATACAAACGACGCGGGAATCTGTCCGGATAGAAGCTTTACGCGCGACGCAGCGGGATGCAGACGTAATTGCAGCGCATCAAAGTCAAGTCCATCATTTTTGACGATGACCATCTCTCCATCGAGCACGCAACGCGCGGGCAGGGCAGCGCGCAGTGGTTCCAGCAACTCAGGAAAGTAACGATTGAGTGGTTTTTCGTCGCGGCTTTGGATGAAAATCTCATCTCCATCGCGAAACACCAGGGCGCGAAAACCGTCCCACTTGGGTTCGAAAATCCAATCGCCCTCAGCGGGCAATTGATCCACTCGTTTCGCGAGCATCGGCAAGATCGGCGGATTAACTGGAAGGTCCACGCCCCATGGTATAACGTGGCTTCATCTTTTGATTGCGACTGAAAACGAACCCTGTCATGCCGCCTTCCAGAGAAATGCCATGAAAATACTCCGCCTTGACGTTAGCAGTTCATTCTCTTCCATTCCAGTTTGTCTATAAAATATCGCAAAATACGAGCATGTCGCGGTATTTCGCGGTAAGGAATGGTGGAAACTTCTCTGGAGCTAGGACTTGCCGGCCGGGTACTTGAACTGAGAGCTGAAGTTCTGATACAAATCCTAGAAATGGGCTCTGCTTCATCCGTGGTTGGGATATAGAAAGACTGGGCAACCGCTACATTAGTTTTCCGCATCCCAGACACGATTCATTGCCAAATCCGGCACCTACGGGACTCCCTCGCTGTAGCCCCGCCGGTGTAAGACTTCGAACCTCCTAGCCAATTATTGGAGTTCGGATGCTGTACAGTAGAAAGCCAGTCGTAACCGGGACACTCTGGTCCCGATGTGTTCCACTTTCAGTGGACTTCGCCCGACTGCTGCGCAACCGGCGATCGCTCCACCCCACAGTTACGTTCAGCACACTCACGTCCAGAGCCACGGCTCAAATTCCACACACCGTCGGAGGATCCTAATGGCGACGAATTTCGTCCAGATTGAAAATGATTCGGAAATCAAGCAGCGCCTGGAAGCAGAGCGTATGCGCTTGCGGAAGATTGCCGGGCTTGACCAGCCGAAACACTTCCACCGTCCGATTGAGCGCGCGTTTAAGGCCGAAGAACGCAGCCGCGTGACCATCCTGTTCGGCGGCTTCACCTGGAAGCACGAGGACTTGATTCGCGCGGTCTTCCAGGGCTGCGGATATCGTTGCGAGAAATTGCCTGTGCCGGACGTGCCTGCATTTCAAATTGGCAAGGAATTCGGCAACAACGGGCAGTGTAATCCGACCTATTTCACGGTAGGGAATTTGGTGCAGTACCTCCAGTTTCTGGAAAAGGAAGGCATTCCGCGCCAGGACATTCTGGACAACTATGTGTTCTTTACGGCAGGTTCCTGCGGTCCATGCCGCTTCGGCATGTATGAGGCCGAGTATCGATTTGCGCTGAAGAACGCCGGCTTCGACGGCTTCCGCGTGCTGCTGTTCAAGGACAGCGACGGCATTAAGGCCGCCTCGGGCGAGCCCGGATTGAAGTTCACCATCGACTTTGGATTCGGCATGCTGAACGCAATGCACCTGGGCGATGTGTTCAACGACATGATTTATCAGATTCGTCCGTTCGAAGTGAACAAGGGTGAGACGGATCGCGTTTTCCACGAGACTGTGGATGCGCTATGCGAGGACCTTAGGAATCGCGATTCCTTCGAGATCGAGGAGCGGGCTCCGAACTGGGCCAAGCCAAAATTCAAAAGCAACAAAATTCTGCGGAACACGTTTAACGTGTTCGGCAAGATGAACGAGCATTTGCATGGCAAAGACTATCTCAGCGCTCTGGCCGCGGCTCGCGAGAAATTGGATAGCATTGAAGTGGACCGCACGAAGGTGAAGCCGGTGGTGAAGATTACCGGCGAATTCTGGGCACAGACCACCGAGGGCGACGGCAACTTCCATATGTTTGAATTCCTTGAGCGGGAAGGCGCGCAGGTTTTGGTCGAGCCCATTGCAACCTGGGTGGCGTATCTGCTGTATCAGGCAAAGGCGCACGCCAAAGCCAAGTGGCCGGTGAATCGTCCGCACCGAAATCCGCAGTGGTGGGAGCTGAAAAAACATCTGGCGAATGATCTTGGATTACGCAAGAAGATGATGGGCCTCGGCGTCGGCGAGTGGATGTGGAACGGCCTATATCACCGGACGATCAAGAATCTCGGCGGGCTTACTCATCACCTTGTGCCGCAAACCGAGTTGGCCGAACTGGCTCATCCTTTCTACAACCAGTTTGCGCGCGGCGGAGAAGGCCATCTTGAAGTGGGGAAGAACGTGTATTACACGGTTCATCATCTCTGCCACATGGTGCTGGCGTTGAAGCCATTTGGGTGCATGCCGTCATCGCAGTCCGATGGAGTTCAATCCGCCGTTATCAACAAGTTCAAGGACATGATCTTCCTTCCCATCGAGACTTCAGGCGAAGGTGAGGTCAACGCCCACAGCCGCGTGCAGATGGCGCTGGGCGAGGCCAAGGTGAAGGCGAAGACGGAATTCGAACAGTGCCTGAAATCCACTGGGAAGAGTCTGGACGAGATTCGCGAGTATATCGCCGAGCATCCTGAATTGAAGCGGCCCTTCTACCACATACCCCATCGTGAAGGTGTCGCGGGGACAGCTGCGCAATTCATCCTCCATGTCAGTGATCGGATGGACAAGAGCAGCCGGTCCTGGCGCCGGGTGCGCGTGCCGGGCATTGCTCTGCCCAATGCCGCTTAAGCCCATTCTGGACCGGCGGTGCCACATCGCCGCTGGTCATATTTATTCATTCATGTGCGGAACCGGATCGGAGAATTGAATGCACGATCATCTTGCTGGAAGTGAGCAGAAAGCGCCGCAGTTAATCCAGATTGCCGCAGCTCCGTATCAAAAACCGCATGACCATCACACGCAGTATCTTGTTGGGCTTGATGTCGGCTCTACAACCGTGAAGGCGACCGTCGTCGATGCCAAGACAGACCAGATTCTGTGGCAGGACTACCAGCGCCACGAGACCAAGCAGCCGGAAAAGACACTGGAGTTTTTACGCCGCATGGAGGCGGAGGTCGGAATCAACCGGCACAACACGCGGATGTTCATGACGGGCTCCGGTGGCAACGGGATTGCCGATCAGATTGGAGCGAAGTTTGTGCAGGAGGTCACCGCAGTGTCGCTCGCGGTCGAAAAGCTCCATCCTGAAGTGTATTCGGTGATTGAGCTGGGGGGACAGGACGCGAAGATCATCGTATTCAAGGATGACGACGAGACCGGACGCAAGAAGAAAATTCCCTCGATGAACGATAAATGCGCTGGTGGCACCGGGGCTGTTATCGACAAGATCAACGCGAAGCTGAAGATTCCCACTGCCGAGCTGGCCCTGCAGGCTTATCACGGCATCAAGCTGCATAAAGTGGCTGGCAAGTGTGGAGTGTTTGCCGAGACCGACATCAACGGCCTGCAAAAAGTTGGGACGCCCCCCGACGAACTGATGGCTTCGCTGTTCGAAGCCATTGTGTTGCAAAATCTGAGCGTGCTTACGCGCGGCCACACGCTTCGGCCGCACGTGCTACTTCTAGGCGGTCCAAACAGCTTTATCAAAGGCATGCGCGAGGCCTGGCAGGCGAATATTCCTCGCATGTGGCAGGAACGCAAGGTTGCCATTCCCGAGGGAGCTAAGCCGGAAGATTTGATCAAGGTTCCAAACAACGCGCAATACTTTGCCGCGCTGGGCGCGATTGAGTTCGGCAAGAGCGAAGACGATTGCGTCGGCTGCTACCGCGGCTACGATCAGCTCTTGTATTACATCGAGTTCGGCCGGCAGGAGGAAAAAGCCAAGTCGGGTGCGAAAGGGTTAGTTTCGAAAGATGGAGAACTCGACGGTTTCAAGGAAGCCTACCGCCGCAAGAAGTTCACTCCCGCAACGTTCCACAAAGGTCAGACGGTAGGTGGCTTCATCGGTATCGATGGAGGGTCGACTTCCACCAAGGCTGTGTTGCTGGATGAGCGCGGCGATATTCTGTGCAAGGCGTACCAGCTCTCGAACGGCAACCCGATCCAAGACACGATTGAAATGTTCGAGAATCTGCGCGGGCAAGTCGAAGCGCAGAACGCCAAGCTCGAGGTTCTGGGCGTCGCTACTACCGGCTATGCAAAGGACATTTTAAAAGATGTTCTGCACGCGGACGTGGCGCTGGTCGAGACTGTCGCTCACACCGAATCGGCGCTCAAGTTTTACGAGGATCCGCACGTAATCGTCGATGTGGGCGGCCAGGACATCAAGATCATCATCCTGCACAACGGCCGGGTGAAGGATTTCAAACTAAACACGCAGTGCTCCGCCGGCAACGGCTACTTTCTGCAGTCTACTGCCGAAGGATTCGGTTTGGGCGTCGAACAATATGCCGATCTGGCTTTCTCAGCCCAGTCCATGCCCGTGTTCGGCTACGGCTGTGCAGTGTTCATGCAATCGGACATCGTTAACTTTCAACGTCAGGGCTGGAGAGCTGAAGAAATCCTCGCGGGTCTGGCTGCGGTGCTGCCCAAGAACGTTTTCTTATATGTTGCCAGCATTCCCAATCTTGCGGCGTTGGGCACGCGTTTCGTGCTGCAAGGCGGAACGCAGAACAACATGGCGGTGGTGAAGGCAGAAGTGGATTTCATCAACAACAGCTTTCGCGCTGCCGGGAAAAAGCCCGAGATCATCGTGCACGAGTTCTGTGGCGAATCGGGCGCCATTGGTGCCGCAGCCGAATCGCTGCGCCTGTGGCGCAATGGCCTGCAAACCACGTTCGTCGGCTTAGATGCGGTACGAAAAATCCAGTACCGCACTACGCGCAACGAAGAGACGCGCTGCCATTTCTGCAAGAACGATTGTTTGCGTACTTTTATCGATATCAGGACCGCTCCCAAAGACGAGATGAGCTTCGTGCCCATTCAGAAGGTCACCAAAGTTCCGCTCATGCATGGCGAGCAGCGGCTAATCATCGCAACCTGCGAAAAAGGCCTGGTCGAAGACTTGAACGACATGAAGGACATCAAGGCAGGCCTGGACGAAATCAAAGGCAAGCACCCCAACTTTGTCGACATCGCCGCGCACGAAGTTTTCCGGCCGGTGAACGCAAAGAGCGTTGCCGACCCCGTCCCTGTGGCGAAGTTCTGGAACAAGGCGGCGAAAGAGCGCATTCCACTCATGGAGAAGCGGAAGAAGGTGCGCGTCGGCATTCCGCGCGTGCTGAACATCTATACTTACGCGCCACTTTTCAACGGATATTTGGAGAGCCTGGGAGTGCAGCCGGAAAACATTGTTTATTCCGACTACACCAGTTCCGACCTGTATCGAGCGGGAGCGAGCCGCGGCGCGATCGATCCGTGCTTCCCCGCCAAGATCGGCATTTCTCACGTCTACAACCTTATCCAGGAAAAACATCGCAAGAAGCCGCTCGACGTCATCTTTTTCCCGATGTACGACGTGCTGACATCGCCGCTCGTGAAGATTGTCGGCGCGAATGCCTGCCCCACTGTGACCGCTACACCGGAGACAGTGAAGGCGGCATTCACCAAGGAGAATGACGTCTTCGCCGAGCATAACGTCAGGTATGTAGATCCGGTGTTGAATTTCGCGGATCGCAAATTGTTTGCCCACCAGATGCTTCAGGCATGGCAGCCCATCCTTGGATTGTCGCAGGAGGAGAACGATCGCGCGATCGAGGTCGGGTACAAGGCGCTGGAGGATTACGAAAGCGGCATCCGTCGAAAGGTACGCCAGGTGCTCGACCAGCTTGAACGCGAGGATCGCATCGGCATCGTGATGTTGGGCCGTCCTTATCACCATGATCCCGGACTCAATCACGAGATCATGGAAGAGTTCCAGAAGCTGGGCTACCCCATTTTTTCGCAGAACACGCTGCCGCTCGATGAGGACATGCTGGAGCGTCTGTTCGGCGACGAGGTGCGCGCTGGTGTGATCAGCCATCCTCTCGACATAACCGATGCCTGGAAGAACTCGTACTCGTGCAGCACGAACCACAAAGTGTGGGCTGCGAAGTTCACAGCGCGGCATCCGAATTTGGTGGCCCTGGAAATTTCCAGCTTCAAATGCGGGCACGATGCACCAATTTACGGCGTCGTGGAGGGAATCATCGAAGAGTCGGGCACACCATACTTCTGCTTCAAGGATCTCGATGAGAATAAGCCTTCGGGCTCAATCAAGATTCGTGTTGAGACCATCGATTACTTCCTGCGGCGATATCGTGACGAAGTGATCCGCAAGCGCAAAGCCGCAGAGGAAATCGAATCTCAGCTGGCAGCCTTGGAAACTGAACTGCGCGGGTCTGCGTTGGTGCCAATTGAACAGCCGCAAGTGCAGGAGATGGCAGCTGATTGAGAGGCTTTACCGCGGGAAGGGCAGAGGCTGCGCCGCGATAATCCCTTTGCCTTCCTGAACGGTAATGAATTGTTTTGCTTTGACGTTGGCGATGGAGTCTTTGTGGCCGCTCGGCCAGACAATCTCCACACCCACGGTTTTCCCTGCTTCTGGTTTGCCCAGGCCGAAGGTCAACGGTAGTTCGCTCTGCGATAAGTAACTCGATCCTGTTTTCACCATCTCGAATAGACGGGTGCCGTTCACGGTCTTCACCGTGACTTTGGCGCCGATACCGTCGCGGTTCGAGCGCGTGCCGATGGTCTTCACGCGCAGCATGTCGTTCTTGTTGCCATTGTCGTTGCGCAGCAATCGAGTTGGGCCATTGTTGGCAGTGATCACCAGGTCGAGATCGCCATCGTTGTCGACATCGGCGCATGCTGCGCCTCGGCCGACGATCGGATGCGGCAACGCAGATCCTACCTTTGTCGTGACTTCCTCAAACTTGTTCTTGCCCAGATTATGAAACAGGTGCGGCGGCTGCGCATACTTCACGTTCGGCTGCACCACGCTGATGTCATCGGAAACGTGGCCGTTCACCGCGAGAATATCGAGAAGTCCGTCCAGGTCGTAATCAAAGAAGAATGTGCCGAAGGTGAGCGACTTGTTCGACATGGTCGCGATACCCGTCTTAGGTGCTTCGTCGGTGAAGAGTCCGGAGCCGTCGTTGCGATAGAGAGACATGCTCTCGTTCGTGAAGTTGCCGAGAACCAGGCTCTGCCAGCCAGAATTGTCATAGTCGGCGGCGTCGGTCCCCATGCCGGCGCGAGCCGTTCCCGCCTCGCCATAGGCCAGCCCGACAGCGACTCCAACGTCGGTGAAGGTGCCGTCGTGGTTGTTGTGGTAGAGCTTGTTGGGTTCGGTGTCGTTAGAGACGAAGAGATCGAGCCAGCCGTCGTTGTCGTAGTCGAGCATTGCAACGCCCAGTGCTTTACCGGTGGGGTCGTAGAGGCCTGCTTTCTTGGTCACATTCTCAAACGTTCCGTCGCCTTTATTGTGGAACAGCGTGGAGCTTTGTCCCTTAAATCTCTGCGGAGTGCAGTAGGACTTATTCTTGTTGTCGAGAGAACAATATTGATCGGTATCGATGGACCACTCGATGTAGTGGGTGACGAAGAGATCGAGCTTGCCGTCATTGTCGTAGTCGAACCAAACGGCACTGGCGGAGAATCCAGGGTCGGCTACGCCAGCCTTGGTGGTCACGTCGGCAAACTTGCCATTGTGAAGATTGCGAAACAGGTGATTCGAGCCGACGGTAGTGATGTAGATGTCGTCGTAACCATCGTTGTCATAGTCGCCGACGGCGCAGCCGAGTCCATACATTTCGACCGCTAGTCCGGCCTGCCGGGTCACATCCGTAAACGTGCCATCTTTATTGTTGTGATAAAGGGCGGGATACGAGCTGCCGGTTTTGCGTCCCGGCCAGTCCATCGAGTTGATCAGAAGGATATCCTGCCAGCCGTCGTTATCGTAATCGATGAAGCAGACGCCGCTGCCCATCGTTTCTGGCAGATATTTTTTCCCAAACGCGCCGGAGTTGTGCTTGAAACGAATGCCGGCCTGCGTAGTGATGTCTGTGAACTCGATCGGCCCGGATGGACGCACCGGAGCAACGGCGTTTACGCTAGATGCAATCGGCGTTGGAGTGGAGGAATGATTGGAATTAGGAGACGAGGGCGTTGAATGAGCGGTACCGACCGGCGCGGCCGAAGGGGACTCGGTGGTAGGCGCCTTCTTGCATCCAGCCAGCAGCGAGATGCCCGCAATCAGGCCCAGTGCCCAACACCGCGAGCGTCTGAGGTTTCTTTTGAAGTGACTGGCGCTCACTACGCGGCGACCGCCTTTGCTGAATTCTCGCGGCGTGAATCCAGCCAAATCTCCACCAGCATGGCAGCCGGTCCAACGATGAAAAGTGCGTAGAACGGAGCATATACCACTTGCCGCAGGCGCAGCACCATTTCCAGCAACGCTACCAGGAAGACCACGACGTATTGCCCGCGCCTGGATCGAACTGTAGTTTTAGGATCGGTGATCATGAAAAAAATGAACAGCTGATACATCGGCCCGGTGATCGGAGCGACTTCGGACTGCCAGGGACTGCCGGTCATCCAACTGCGCAGGAATGCGAACGCGACGAAAGACGCCACGTAAATGCCGGTGATGTGAAAACGATGAAGACGTGCGATGATGACCGAGCCCAGTACCCAGATGACGAGCATGGGCAAGAGGTAGTTGCCCCACTGAATGCTCAGGCTGGCAACGGTGTCGGCCGCGAGGAACAACATCACTGAGATACCGAAGTTCGAGGGATTCCAGATGTGGCGGCCCTTCACGCGCAGCACGTACTTCGACGTAATGGAGATCGCGGCGCACAGGGCGTAAGGCCAGTACGCCGGAGAGCGAAGGAGAATGCCTACGCTGATTCCGGAGATGTAGGCGCTGGCTGGATGCAGCCACTTGTGCAGGAAAATTCGTCCGAGCGCCAGCTCCAATACGATGCTGGTGACGATCGCAAGCAATGTCTTCGGATAGCTTTCAAGGATTCCGAACGACAAATGTCCCACGAGCAGAATGCACGTGATGAATGCGGGCGCCACGTAGCGGTTGTCGAGACTGATCAGCGGCTTCCTCTGAACGGGTGTATTCGCTGGCGCAATCGTTTCGGTTGACGGACTCATGCCGGCTCCTTGATTTTATGCAGCTGGTTCGGAGCAGGTTGGTCGATCGTTTGAACTTTGCCGGAGGGCCAGCGGATGGTCGCTTTTTCGATCTTCGGATTCTTGCCCAGCCCGAAATGCAGGCGGCGATCGTTCTGCGCGGCGAAGCCGGTGCCACCGGAAACTTCCTGTGCCTGCATCTGGTCATTCCAGTACAGCGTGACCTTCGCGCCGATCGCGCTGCGATTGCTGGCCGTTCCTTCCAACTGAAATTCGATCCACTGGTTCCCGGGCGCAACCGTATTCTTGTAAACCAGCAGCGGTCCTTTCTGATTAGCAACCACTACATCGAGCACTCCGCGATTCCATAAGTCTGCAAAAGCTACCGAACGACCGTCATAGGTATCGGTGACGCCCACGGCTTGGGCGACATCGATAAACTTTCCGGCGCCGTCGTTCAGCCAGACGCGCTTGTTCTGATACCCCGACAAGCTGCGGCCTTCGAACGCCGGCCAGTTTTTCGCATCGCCGATAATCGTGCTGTTGCCGCCAGCTACTTTAGAGAAGTCATACCAGTAGCTGCGATTGCGGTCGAGCGAAATGTAACCATTCGCCAAATAAAGATCGAGGGTTCCGTCGTTGTTTAGATCGCCAAACTGCGCGCCGAAACTCCAACCACCGAGCTCAACACCGAAATCGCGCGCGAGATTTTCATATTGAATCGCGTCGCCTGCGGTTCCAGGCTTCGGCACCCACAAATTGTTGCCTTGGATCAGGACTCCGTCTTCGGAAATGTTCGAAACGTACACAGAATACTGCCCTTGATTCAGAATATCGCCGAAGGCGGCATTCATCCCGCTTTTGGGGGCGAAGCCGATGCCGGTCTGCTTGCCGACTTCGTGGAATTGTTTGCCGTCGTTGAAATAAAGTTCCGAGACTCCGTAATCGTTGGAGACAAACAGATCGGGATGTCCCGTGCCGCGCAGGTCTGCGGCGGAAGCAGCCAGCGCCCAGCGGTGGCTGTCGATGCCAACCTTGGCGCTGACTTCCTCAAACTTTCCGTTGCCAAGATTGTGAAACAGATATTTCCGCCCGCCGTTCTTCGCGTACTCGAAGCTGTCGGGCATGATACGCGTGGTCGTGAGATGCCAGAGGTCGATGTCTTCCGAGTAGTAGCCCCCGACAAAGAGATCGAGCAGGCCATCGCCATCGTAGTCAAACCATATCGCGGTATTGGCATTGATCCAGCGGGGCGGTCCGGCTTGTTCGGTGACACGCGTGAACCCGTGGCCCTGATCGTTGTGATAAAGCTCGGGGCGTCCCCACTTGATCAGAAATAAATCTTCGTATCCGTCGTTGTCGTAATCTCCCCACACCGCGCCGGTGGAGACACCGGTGCCAGCCTGGTTGACATCAGCAATGCCGAGATCGCCGGCCACATCTTTGAATGTACCGTCATGCATGTTCCGGTAAAGCGCGTTCTTGCTGCCGATCGCGCTGTTGACGACGTAGATATCGGGCCAGCCGTCGCGGTCGAAATCGACGATCGACACGGAAGCGCCCATCGATGCCACTTCCGGCATGATGGGCTCGAGTTTGGGATCAAGCGCTGGAGCCTGATGAACAAAATTAATCCCGGCCGCGCGAGACACTTCCTGCAAGTAGAAACCGTGACGAGCCAGGGACGTCGCGGCATCGGAGCCCGACCGGTCGATCCCGCGCCGCGCTGAGATCCGCTTGATCGCTAGCGGCGCGAGTATCAGACCGGCAAGAAAAATCGCGAGTAAGGCTCGGGCAATGCGATAACTGGCCGTCGTCATTTGGACTGCGCACTCCCGACGGGCTCGCTCGGACTGCGGTCGCGCAATGCGTTCTTGAAGACTTCCGGCGTCACGTATCGAGTGTGATAGTTCTCCCAGTCGTCCGGATGCTCGCGATATGCCCACTCATCTTCAAGCGTCTCGGGACGCACCGTGTATTCGTTTTTTGCGTGATAGGGCAAGGGCAAAACGGTTTTCGAGAATGTCGAGTTGTAATCGCCGTCTTTGATCCAGCCATCGCCTTTGATGACAAAATCGCGAACCCAGCCCGGCGGTGGCGGCGGCTGCTCGGCGAAGCGCATGGAAAGTTCGTCGCCGGAATTCACGATGACGTAGCGGTCGTCGATGGTCTTCAACAGCTCTCGGACATCGCCGTAGCGGGTGTAATAGCCAATCAAATCGCGCCAGCGTTGCTTGGTTCCTTCGATTACGTTGTAGTCGGGAACTTCAGGAGCGCCCGCTCCCACCGGCATGTGCATCACCGAGTAGCCGCGATAGTGCAGGTCGGCCACGATCGGATCTAACGTGACTTGTTTTAACGGCGTGTCCGGCGCTCCTTGGGCCCAGTGAATCGCGTCCCAATAGATTTCGAGATTCGTGCACAAGCGCACGCGGCGCGGCGTTCCCGTGCGGAAAACATTTGTGAGATTGAAAAGAATTGTCTTCTTGCGTCCAGCAGGAAAGCCAAGATTGTCTTGCGCGGTCACCCAGCCGCCGTGGCCATCCGGTACTTCAACGCTCAGCCCGTGGGCGTGCCAGCGGTTGCCTTGCGTGATGGCGACATTCACCGACGATTCCGTGTCGTGGATGGAACCTTGCGCAATCAGGTATAGCGGGCCGCTTTTCGGCGCGCCGTCGCCGAGATCGACTTCGAGATAGTGATCTCGGGTTACGCCCTGGAACTGGCCACGGCCAAAGCTGCTCACCGCCTTGCCGTCAAGATTTCGGACGAGGTCGGTCACGTCCTGGCCGGTGTCGTCCGCGGCATGGGCGACGTCATGTGGAGTCGAGACAATTGTGATGCCAAGTTTTGCCGGCGGAATCACAAATCTCTCGTCGACGTAAATCTCTGTGCCTACCGGATGATCGACGGCAGTGAGCGCCAGATAGTCGTAGTAGTAGACCTCCCAAAGTTCAGCCGTCACGCGGATGTCGTAGTAGCCGTCGTGCGGTACGAGTTGCTCGCGGCCGATTTTGTACCACTCTCCCGTGGCTGCGATTTGCGCGGAGCCGATGGTGTTGATGCGCAGACCAATGGCAGAGCCCCACGGAACCGCATCTTTCACGAACTCCATTTGCTTTCCGTTGTAGGCATATAGGAACGGGCAGGAGGCTTTGAGGCGCTGTTCGGTCACAACATCCTGGTCGGCCTTCACGCCGAACTCCGCGCGGACAGTGCCGTTTGGCCACACGACGCGCACGACCTCAGCCTCGGTCTGCTCCCCTAAACCGAAATGGAGCAAGGGACCGGTGATCGGCTGTTTCTGCACCAGCAAGCCAGAGCGGACCTCGATTTCTCCACCAACGCCGAAGGGATTGATGCGTTGGTCGCCGACCGCCTGTACCGCGTGCGGCCGCACCACTTGCCAGCGGTAATTTTTCGAACTCTGGTTGACGCCCAGCACGGGCGTGCCGTCGGGAGAGAAACCAACCAGATCGAGTTTGCCGTCGCCGTTGAGATCAGCGACATCAAACACCAGTTCCGGCGTGGTCGTCGGCGCGGACGGCGGCTTCAGCAACACGAACTTTCCCAACTCGTCGCCGAGCCAGATCAGCGAACCGTTTGAACTCTTGTCCGAGGACGGCGACGCGGGTGACAGGACCAAATCGAGCGCGCCATTGTTGTCCAGATCCGCCACCTGCAATCGCACGTCACCCGCAAGATCGCTGGCAACGTTCGGGACACGTGCGATTTCGGTCGTCTCCCAGCTTTCGCCCTCGTTCTTGTCGGAGATTCGTAGGATGGCGCCATCCGCCTCGACGGCCAGCAGATCGAGAATGCCGTCATTGTTCGCGTCCGCTACCGCGATCGTTTTCACGGCGGAAATGCTCACCGGCAACGGCCGTTCACGAAACTGTCCCTGGCGCTCATTCATGAAGACGTGAAGACGGCCCGCGCCGTCGATGATGGCGGCGTCGGGATTACCATCGCCATCGAAATCGGCCCAGGCGAAGCTGCTCAGACCGGCGATTCCGCTGAAGGGATGAATCGCAAGAAACGTGCCGTCGCCATTGTTTCGCAGAACGGTTGGAACGCCATCTTTTGATCCGAGCACGATGTCGAGGTCGCCGTCCGCTTCAATGTCGACGGCCCAGGCTCCGGTGTAAGTGGCGTTGGTCACGGACTTCGGCAGCTTGCTCTGCGCGGTCACATCGGTGAAAGCGGTCGGACTGTCCTGGCGCATTAGGCGCACGCCGGCTGCACCCGCGAGGACCAGATCAGTTTTGAAATCGTAATTGAAATCAACGGGCATGACTGAGTCAGCGTGAGGCGGAATCGCAGACGGGCCTCCGGGGAACGGAAACTTCGCCCCGCTCGATAATTGCACCACACGCCCGTTGGCCTCGGCGACGATCGGGACACCCGCACTTCCGAGCGAGATGGCTCCGATCCAATTCCAGTGAGCGCCATCGGGATTCGGCAACGGCTGCGGATTAAACGACAAAGCCAGATCCGGCGGCGCAGGACGGAAGACAGGAGTTTCAAGCGATAAGAAATGAGTAAAGGGCTCGGCCTCTTCTCCCGGAGCGGCTTTGATGGCTCGGAGGCTGAGACGATAATCGGGCACACGCATCAGGACATTGCGCAGAAACGTCGTTTGCGTGGCGGCGGAGCGGAGATCACTACCGGAGACCGCTGCCTGGACCGCGGCCAACTGGCGCTGCACTTCAGGGGGCCAGCTCGAAGACTGCGCGCTGACTTTCGCGACCGCCGATTTTACACTGGCGTCGTCGCCTTGCTTCGCCGCGATGCGGCCCAACTCGAGCAAAGCTGCAAGATTATTCGGCCGCACCGCGAGAATTTTTTGCACGAGCTGCTGAAATTCAGCTTCGCTGTTAGCCGCCCCCTGGCGCTCGGTTTCTTCGGCAAGCTGATAAAGAGCGCGTAAATTCTGCGGATTTAACGCGACGGCCTGCCGTAAGTCGGCCAGCGCCTGGGTTGAATTGCCGCGCTGGCTCTCCAGCAATCCCATGAGGCTGTAAATCTGGCCGTTCTTCGGAGCCAGATCGCGAGCCTGTTGAAATCGTTGCGCCGCCGCATCATAATTTCTCTGACGCAGTGCGAGGATTCCCCAGTTTGCCCAGCCGGCGGGCTCTCCAGGCACAAGGTGCGTGACTTCCGACAACTTGCTTTCCGCGTGAACGTCGTCACCCACCTGCAGTGCCGAGAGACCGACATAAAAAGCCGAGACTACATCCGCATAGGCCTTTGAATTCTTTTCGGGGAACTTGGGCCCCGAATGGCAGCCTGGAGAGAGCACGGTCAACGCTCCTGCGAGGAGAAAAAGAATTGCGGTTTGAAAATTGAGCCATCGACTCAAGCGCATGGTTAGACGCGGCGCGCAGACATCACGCGGCCAGCAAGCTCCTGTTTTTTGTAGAGGCGGCGACGCCACATGCTCCGAAACCACAAAAATCCGACAGCCAGAAACGGCAAGAGGTAGAGCAAAAGATCCCAGCGTCCGTATCCGGGAGGAGTCGCTTCGACACGCGAAATCGCTTCTTCCGTCCCTCGCGAACTGCGCATCACGAGCCGCACGCGATAGAACTCGTCCCGGTCAAATTGAGCCGAAACGTTGTATTCTACCTGCCCACGGCTATCCTCGCGAACCGCTGGGTAGACGACTTCTGCGAGGCGTCCACTTTCCGGTTGAATGCCGATCTCCACTTTCAAGCCGTCTGGAATTCTGCCTCCTGGAACTGGATCGATGAGAACAAAAAACGTTCCAGTGCCAATATCGGGATGCGTCCAAAGAGAGATGACACAGCCCGCCATCTTGCGATTCTCGATGATCGGGAACGGCGGCCCGTTGTGCGCACTCGCGGGCAATGCGAGCAGCAGCGTCAGTGCGGTCGTGGCCAGCGGTCGTGCAATCGAGATGGAACGGTTGAGCATTTGAACGTTAGTGTTCGTCCGATTCTTACTAACCACTCATCAGCGTGGCGCGCATTTCCATGGGCTGGAAGATGAGCCACAGTGACGCACCGAAGAGTACCGCACAAACCACTGCCCATGGAATGAACACTCGCAACGCGTTGGCCGGGAAATCCTCATCGGCCAAACCGTGAGTCACTGCAAGCGATCCTACAAAGCCGAACACAAGGAATCCGATTTCGATGACTTGTACAGCATTCGCAGGCAAGCCTGTGAGGGTCCAACGCGGCTCCCCCAGAAACGGGAAACCTAGGCTCGCCAAGAAGTCCTGGGTCACAGGAATGATGGTATAGAGCCCGGTCAGAAAGTGAAAACCATAATGAGCGAGCCACATCCCGAAACCCATCGGAACCAGCCCGTAGGAATAACGAACGACGAGCGGCAAGAACGCGCGCGGGACTCCGCTCCAGACTTGCGTCAACCAGGCGGCGCTGCCTAGTAACAGCACCGGCTCCAGAATCAGAAAGGCTACGAAAATCAGCCCCAAGACGGGCGCCTCGTGGCTCACGTGCAACACTCTGCCGAGCCAGTTTTCGACTGCGTACACCGGGCTGACCATGCCGAAAGCATTCAACAGAGCGCCAAAGGCGAAGACAACCGCCAGCGCCGAGAGATCATTGCGGCGGGAGAAATAGCCTATCCCGGAGCGCAAGGAATCGCCCAGCAGTTCAGTCCCCGGCAAGCGGCTCAATATCCCGACATTGTCATGCGGGCAGGCGTGGATGCAGTCGAGACAGAAGGTGCAATCCATATTGCCGACTTTGCGAGGCTGAAATAACGCCAGTTCGCAGCCGCGGATCACAACCAGATCGGAAGTCGCATCGCGCCTGCCACGGATGCAGTCTTTGGTGAGGCACCGCGTGCAGATGTCCTGATCCCGCACTTTCACTTCGAATGGAGAAAGCGTGGAGGCGACGAAGTTGAACTGGCCGATCGGGCAAACGAATTTGCAGAATGTGGCGTGCTTGAAGAGCCCGTCCACCACGAGCACGCTCAGGAAGTAGCCAATGATGAGCCACGCGGTCCACCACGGCGAAGACCATAGGTCGAACAGTTCGTAAGTGAAGAGGATGAGGACGAATAACGCGACCGAAAGCCATTTGTTTCGCAGGGCCCGCGGCCAAGTGAACCTGGGACGTGAAAACCGACGCGCCACCTGACGCACCAGCATAAACGGACAAGCCAGACAGAAAAAATTCCCGGCGCACAACAGGGTCAGCACGAGAACGCCGCGAAAATGCAGCCAGCTCAAGGTGGTCGCCAGGTTCTTCGGCGCCAGAGATGGACCGAACAATCCGTGCAGGATCATGGCCACACTAATAAGGAGCAGAGGAATCTGAAGAAAAGGCCGTGCGTAGCGCCAACGGAATAGAGAGCCGAGTACTGGAACCTGCATCAGATCAAAGGGCGGCGGTGAGTCAAGGTTTTCCTGGGACGGGATGGATGCTTGATTCACAACTCACCTAGTTGGGACGGACATCTCTTACATCGAATTGCCACTCCAGCTTTTCTCCATTGGGCAGCGTGCCGTGCAACAGTATGACCCAGTCTCCAGCCATCGCGAGGGAAAGATGGGACTCATAGTGTCCCGGCTGCACTTCGTTGGCTCGCGCAAATGCGGGACTCATGCCGGGGTGTGACATATCAGCTTCGACCGCGATTTGAGCTCCGGTCACGGGATGGTTCGCTGCATCGGTCAACGCGAAAAAAATAATGACAGGACCGACGGTGACCGGCTTTGGCTTGATCTGAAAGTCGACCGTTACGCCGCTCGATGTATTGGGCCGCCTATGACAACCAATCTCGAAGCCAACAGTGAAGACCACCGCAAGGACCACCAATACGAGGCGGCAGGGCCTCACATAATCGATCCCTGTCACAGGTCAGGCTGCGCTGGGCAATTCATTCCGGTGCCAGGCGCACGTGCACGTTGCCCGCTCCTTTTCATGGACGGGCGGGAACATGTGATAATACATCGCAATCACCATGGGAATGAAGACGATCGAGTTGTAGAACAGGTGGAGTTCAACCCGGGGAAAGACCAATTGCAAAACGCTGCAAGGGACGGGCCTTCCCCAGAAATTATGGTGGGTGGTCGCCTGGTAAATCAGAAGGAAATGCTCGATGTGGTGCCAGAACTGAATCCAGAACGCCACCATCCACCAAGTGTGGGAAACTCCTGTAAAACCTTTGCGCAGGAACCAGAGACAAATCAGCATCACCAGAGCGTAGCCATAGTGCAGAGTCTCTGATTTGATGAGCCACGGGTACCACAGGCCGAGCAGACCGTTGGCCTTCGGGCGCGGCCATCCCATTACATAAATCTGATAGGCCTGAAAGAGGTGTTCTGCCCAGTGAGCGAGCACGATAAACATGAATACCTGAAGCGCGCGTTCGTGCCATTGGGAGTTGAGTTTTTGCAGAAAGCTCTCACCTCCGGCCGAGGCCGTGGCAACGTTCGGCATAGTGCGACTGGCTGTCATAGGAATCCCACCCCCAATTTGTGGGACTGACTAAAACCTAAGGACGAAATGATCCCACGGCTAGAAACAGAGGTTCAATAGTAGATTTAGGTTATTGGCTTTTACTGCGCTCCTTTACTCTAACCAGCCAATCAACGCTACGACTCGCGCGACGGCGATTCCTTCTGGTAGGCTGCATACACTATGCGCTATCCTCTAAGCTTGTTTTTTCTATTTGTTCTGGCTGTTTCTGTCTGCGCTCAGAACCCTAAGTCCGTTGCCGACCGGGTAGCCGCGCAGAACGCTCTTTTCGAAGAGCAGTATGAGGCCGATCTCCGTAACTTTCCTGAGCGCGCTACCTCGTACGGCGACTACCGCTACAATGACAAACTCGCCGAGTACTCGCTCGACGCCATCGCGCATCGCCACAAGACCGATGACGATTTCCTGGCTCGACTCGAAGCCATCCCCACAACTGGCTTCTCTGACCAAGACCAGCTTTCCCATGACCTGCTCGTTCGCGTCCTCAAGCAGCGCATTGCCGACTTCGATCTTAAAGAATATGAGATGCCGATCAATCAGCAAAACGGCGTCCATACCAACCTCGCGGATCTGCCGCTCTCCGTCCCCTTCGACTCCGTGAAGCACTACGAAGACTATATCGCTCGTCTTCACCAGATTCCGCGCGTACTCAACCAAACCACGGAAGTGCTTCGCGCCGGCATGAAAGACAAGCTCATGCCCGTACGATTTCTGCTCGAGAAGCTGCCCGCCCAATGCCAGGGCATCATCGATTCCAATCCGTTTCTACTCCCAACCAAAAAGTATCCTGCGGGTATCTCGCCGGAAGATCAGAAGCGCCTGAC
>JBAPOI010001041.1:0-1833 GCA_049279555.1 Candidatus Sulfotelmatobacter sp. | reverse complement strand
GGCGTAAGCCCGTCTCTTGTCCGTCCGGCATTCTCATTGTTTTCCTGCACCGGCGCCTGGGCCGAGAGAACGCCGGTTACCAATAGAAACGCGCCGATAAGTTTCGTCGCACATCTTCCTGCCTGTTGTGTTTTCATAGTCGGTTGTCGATTCGTACTGTCAATCTTCAACAAGTCCGTAAGAGCATCTGCCGCACCGATTCTGGAACCGTTGATTGCGTTGGGCCCAAACTCGATTTAGAGCGCGAACAAGGCGAAACGAGGCCTGATAACTAACCACCTGCGGTCATGTGACCGCGGAGTGGCGCTCGGCTGGCTCCGGTAAACTTCTGTCGGTGCGATTTCATCGCCCCCAGCAGTTCACGGCGCTTATGACCGTATGAGGTCAATTGGCGAGCGTGATCGCATCATCATTGAGTGGGAAAGGCGGTTTCGCGGGTAAGACCGTCTTTCGAATCAAGTGCTTGCGCACAGCAAGTCGTCAGCGCGTGATTGGTTCCACACCTGCACTGCCTCGGGTATGAAAACAACCATGCCCCGTTTCTTGAATGCCGCCCTCCTGGGCGCCGCCCTTGTAGTCTCAACGGCAATCGCACCAGCAATGTTGCTGGCCGAAAGCGACTCTGTTACCTACCACGACAAAGCCCACAATGACGATCATGAGTGGAATGGCCAGGAACAGAAGGCCTATGGCGCGTACCAAAAACAATACCATCAAAAAGACAACGATTTTTCAAAGCAAAGCCCAAAGAATCAACAGGCATACTGGAACTGGCGACACCAGCATTCAGACGCCGACCTCAAGATTGAAATCAAGTAGCCTCGATCCCGTTCCATTTCTGAGCCGAGATCGCTGTCTGGGGCGGTGTTAAGTAATGCGCCCCTTCACTTGCCTCGGCTCACGGCAGACAGCAGAGCGGGATAAGGATTGACGGCTTTGCCCTTCCACCATTCCTTTCCCGGTCCTAACTCA
The DNA here is from genome assembly GCA_049279555.1 of Candidatus Sulfotelmatobacter sp. Taxonomy (GTDB): domain Bacteria; phylum Acidobacteriota; class Terriglobia; order Terriglobales; family Acidobacteriaceae; genus Sulfotelmatobacter. Next base: position 861 of record JBAPOI010001041.1, on the reverse strand, counting down.
AAGACGGCAAAATGCAAATGCGGCGAACCCGCACTTGCGTTCCCGCTGGACCCCACAAACCCGATCACTTGCCCCCGTTCCACCCGCATCCCCTCGTGAAGGCCTTCGGCGTACCGCTCGAGATGAGCGTAGTAGTAACAGTACACACCCATCTCATCGAATGCGTAGATCGTGTTGCCTCCCGGTTTGCTCAGAAAAAGCTTGCGGATAGTTCCGGAAGCGACGGAGTGCACCGGCGTTCCCCTGGGACTCAGAAGATCAAGCGCCTCGTGAGCATGCCCGGAATGAACTTCATGGAACGTATCTCGCACCTCCTCTACCGTCAATCCAGCAATCGGCGGCGCCATCTCGAGCAGGGAAGAACTGGACCCAATCAGGAGCATTGCCGCGAAAAGGGGAGCAATCCAGCTGGTAATCCGCAAGGCTACTCCTCAAGGATCGCGGGAGTGCCCGGAACAACCATATGTGAAAGGTCATTCGCATCCCAGTTCGTCAGTCGGATGCAGCCATACGACTCCTCATGCAGGATATGGCCCGGATCCGGCGTCCCGTGGATGCCGTAATGTGCTTTCGAGAGCCCCATCCATACGGTGCCCACCGGGTTGTTTGGTCCCGGCGCCAACCTCTCCGTGGCTCTCTCCGGATCGACATTCCAATAGTGCACCGGATCCCAGTTAAACCATGGGTCGCGTATCACGCTAAGAATCTTCCAATCCCCGATCGGCAGCGGATCGTGCGAGTCGCCCATGGTCGCCGGATACTGCGCCAGCACCTTGTCTCCAATGCCCAGCGCCGTTACCGTTCTTTTTGACTTTGATACCACTACCCGGGACGCTCGCTGGACAGGAGCAAGCCGTACAT
>JBAPOI010001040.1:0-10538 GCA_049279555.1 Candidatus Sulfotelmatobacter sp. | reverse complement strand
GAGTCGCGATTGTTGGATGCGGGGCGACCGGTTCGGCACTGGCTTCCCTGCTGGCGCGCGCCGGGGTGGGGACGCTAAGAATCATCGATCGAGATTACGTTGAGCCGAGCAATTTGCAGCGGCAATCATTATTTGAGGAGCAGGATGCGGCCGAGTCGCTGCCCAAGGCAATTGCAGCGAAGCGGAGGATTCGGGCGTTCAATTCGGAAATTGTGGTCGAGAGCCGAGTGGAGGATTTGGTTCCATCGAACATTGAAGCGTTGCTTGATGGAATGCATGTAATTATTGATGGGACAGACAATTTTGAGACGCGATACTTGGTGAACGATTATGCAGTGAAGAGTTCCCTGCCCTGGATTTATTCAGCGGCCGTGGGCAGTTATGGGGTGACGCTGAATGTGCTGCCGGGGGAAACGGCATGCCTAGCGTGCATTTTTCCGGAAATGCCGCGGGGCATGGTGGAGACTTGCGAGACCTCCGGCATTTTGAATTCCGCAGTGAACGTGGTGGCTTCGATTGCAGCGACCGAGGCGGTGAAGTTGCTGGTGGGCGGCGAGGCGGCGAAGCGTTTGCGCAAGACGCTATGGTCGTGCGACGTGTGGACAAACGAGCAAGCGGAGATTGCGGCGGCGAAACCGCGTGCGGGTTGCCGGGCATGCGGCGAGCGAGAGTTTGTGCATCTCGCGGGAGAAGGACGACCGCACATCACGATGTGCGGACGGAACTCGGTGCAAATTCACGAGCGGGCACGGCCGATTGACTTTGTGGAGCTGCAGCGGCGGCTCGAAGCACTGGGCGTGGTGCGGCACAATGAGTTTGTGTTGAAGTTCTGGCGCGATCCTTATGAGATGACGCTATTTCCGGATGGGCGGGCGATTATCAAAGGGACGACGGATACGGGCGTGGCGCGAAGTTTGTATGCGCGGTTTGTGGGGAGTTAATCGGGGCAACGCGGCCACACTCTGCCTTCTAGAGTTGCCGTTAAGAGTTTAGCTTCGTTCTAATCTCCGCGACAATCTCTGCGGGCGAGCGGTCGGCGTTCACTACGATGGCATCGGCGGGTTCTTCTAGGGTCGCGAGCTGGCTCTGAAGCATGCGTTCGGTCATGAAATGTCCGTGGCGCGAGTGCAGGCGCTGCGCCAACACTTCGGGGGTCGCCTTGAGATAGACGGTGCGGACTTCCGGCGAGACCTGAAGGATTTCCCGATAGGTTTGCTTCAAGGCGGAGCAGCCGAGGACGGCGTTATTTTTCGCGGCGATCCACGAGGCAATCAGGGAGCGTAGAGTCTCGAGCCAAGGTGCGCGATCGGCGTCGGTCAGCGGAATGCCATTTCGCATTTTTTCGACGTTCGTCGCGGAGTGGTAGTCATCGGCGTCGGCGAATTGCCAGCCCAGGTCTGAGGCCAATAATTCTCCGATTGTCGTTTTCCCTGCGCCAGAGACTCCCATTAGAAGAATGATCATGAGTGCTGCGTGAATTAGATCACGCCATACAAGACGGCCGCCTGAAGTCGGTAGGTCGTGGCCCACCTTCTCGCATGCCCCGATTTTCCTGAATCACAATAGATGTATATGCATCTATTGTTGATATGAAGAACGCCGCCACAATCTCTCTGCCCTGCCTGTGCGCGAGTTTCCGTCGTGCTTCGCGCGCGCTTACCCAGCATTACGATGCGGCTCTACGGCCGCTCGGCCTCAGAGGCACGCAGTTCACCCTTCTGCAAGCATTGTCCCTGACTGGAGAAGTTTCCCAGGGCACGCTAGGGGAGATTCTGGCCATCGATAGCACAACGCTCACTCGCACGCTTGCGATCATGTTGCGCCGGGGCTGGATCGTCAGCCGGTTTGGCGACGACCGCCGGGAGCGGTGGCTGTCGTTGAGCGACGTCGGAAAAGCCGAATTCAAGCGAGCGCGCCCCCAGTGGGAGAAAGTCCAGCACGCACTTCGGGCTCAGCTCGGGGACAAGCAGTGGAACGATCTTTTCAAGCTAGCCAACGGAGTGACCGCAACGATCACTTCATAGCAATTCGCCAAAAGCAGATTCGCCAAAAGGAGACCATCATGTCCAAATACGCCAAAATCAGTGCCGGGCTGCTGGCAGTCTGGTTCGTCTTTTCCCTGTTTTCGTCCGCAATGCACCTCTACCGCAACGATCCTAATACACCGCCGATCGCACTCGGCGTCGCCGTGCTCGCTCCCATTGTGCTGTTCCTGGTTTGGTTTGCATCGTCGTCCGGATTCCGGCAGTTTGTGCTGTCGTTGAGCCCGTTCACCCTCACCCTGGTGCAAAGCTTGCGCACCGCAGGTTTTGTCTTCTTGGTCCTCGGCGCCTATAAGATTCTGCCCGCGTTCTTCGCGTGGTCCGCTGGATGGGGCGATATCGCTATCGGCGTGACAGCACCGTTCGCCGCTCTCTGGCTTGCCAAGCCGGGGCATCGCAAAGGCTTCATCTTCTGGCAGGTTTTGGGAATCACCGACCTTGTCAATGCCCTGGCCCTTGGCACGCTCTCCGGGATTATCGATCCGCATGGAATACCCACTGGAGCCATGACCGTGCTTCCCATGAGCTACATTCCTACGTTTGCCGTGTCGCTGTTTCTGATCCTCCACATCATCTGTATCGCCCAGGCGCGCCGCTGGCCGGCAGATTTGGGTGCACCGGACAATCGGTTTCGAACAGCGATGCTACAAGGGCAAGAATGATCGACGAAGACGACGGGCGCGGCGGCAGCGTTACAGGCCGTCCGCGCCCTGGCGAGGCCGGATGATTAGGCTTCATCACCAGCAATCTTGCCAGATGCAGTCTCGTTCGGATAGTTGAAGAAGATCTGGTTGCCATCGGGATCATCGACCACCAGAATGCGGTAGCCCCACGAACCCTCTTTGACCGGAACGCCCTTGGCTTCGAGTTCCGCGCGCAGCGCATCCAGTGCGGCGACCGCGGCCTCGCGCGTCGCCGTCTCGCTAGTCTCCGGCTCGACGTTCAGGGAAATGAATATCAACCCCTTGCCAACCTTCTCCGGCCAGGTATCGGCCAGGATAAGCGCGCAGCCCTGCCGGTCGACCTGTGCAACATACGCTCTGCCGTCCTCGTCGTAGCGCCAGGGGCTGGTGAAGCCGAGCCGGTTCATGTAAAAGCGAAGCGAGGCATCAACGTCTTTGACATGCAAGACGGGGCGCGCGAACCAGTCTGTCATAGCTATGCCTCCTCGAATGGAGACTACTTCTTCCAAAGATCCAGATCAAACACGATTTGTCGCGGTCTGGACTTAACGAGTATATTGGTGATCAATAATTCCTCGCTAGATACTCGCGCATCCGGTCGATCCGAAAGCTGGCGTCCCCGCTTTCGATCTGCAACAGTAGTCGCGCTGCAGTCAATTGATTGCGGAAGTCGAGAGAAGTAGATGTATCCGGATTCGCGACGAGCTGTAGGTTCTTCTCCATCTCTCCGCTCTCTGCCTGCAACGATTTCAGCCGCGATTCCTGGGACGCCATGTTGTCGAACAGTTGCTGATGCAGCACCTCCATGTTGCGCATAATGTCGCCTTCCTGCACTTTCTTCCATTCGTGGTAAGCCTCTACGGTTCGATCCAGATGCTTGTTGATGGAATGGCTGGCGAGGTTGTAGTTGATCGATACGGTTCCATAGGGCTGAGCGCCATATGCGACCGGATTGACTTGCTGATGTACACCCACCGAAAGAGCGACATCCCAGTCACTCTGGCGAGCTAGCTTGTCCAGCGCCTTCTGTTCGTTGGTCTCACGATTTTCCTTGTCAGCTAACAGATCTTTGAGCGCTGCCTCGCTGAGCGGCGGAATATAAATAGCCGCGATCTTCGACTGCGTGTCGGCGCGGTCGGCTTCGATCTTGATCTTCGTCGTCTGCAACGTAAACAGCATCAGGCGGGTTGCATTTTGCGCATCCACCATCTTGGCAGTCAGGTCGAACAGGTCGTCAAGGGTTTTCGAGGCATCGTCGATCAGAGCCAACCGGTGGGTCAGTGCCTCCCTTTCCAGGTTCGCTAAGGCATACTGCACGTTCTGCTGCGCCGACGTTGTTGCCTTGTAGAGTTCGCAGTTCTTGCGGGCCACATCAATGGTGAGACCGGCCTTTCTGAAATTAGAAAGTCCGAGCGATGCGCCGCCCACAATCTGCACGGGCAGGCCCGTCTCGGGCTGCGTCAGGCCACCAAACGCGGTGGGAGTGCGCAACAAATCCCGCTGAGCCTCCGCCTGCTGCGTCAGGTAAGCGCAGTAAGCCAGTTGATCATTTGTGTCCCCCGCGAGTGCGAACCTGCTCGCGAATAAAACAAACGTCATCACCCACTTCCAGTGATTGGGAAACATTTGCTTCTCCTTGGATTTGCTTCTGCTTGGAAGGATGTCAGAAGGCATCGACTAGAACAAAACGGGTTTGCGTCCCATGAATACGGTCTTTGACTTCGCCGATTCGGGATGATCGAGATTCATCTGGATCAGGAAGCCGCGAATCTGCGTCTTGAAAATCGGATGAGTCGCCTGCTCCTCGCCGGGAAAGATTTGCTTCACCGATCCGACCTTGCGGCAAAGAACCATGTTCAGATAACAGTCGTAAATCGTACTGCCAGCCGTCGCGTAAGCCTGATTGTCGTAAGGAACGAAGGCGAAGTAGAGCGTCTGCCCTCCAGACGCGTTCAGGTAATACGGATTCTGCTTCGCCGTAGCGATTGCCTGATGCAGGCGGTCAATCTACCGGGTTTCTTCCTGCAACTGCTTCTCGGCGACATTAATGGCGACATCGAGCTGCGCGACTTCCGACCTGAGTTCAGCCTGCTTCACCAGCACGTCGAGCGAGCCCGTGCCCACCGTTGTTTTATCGAGCACGCTGTCGGTCAGCAGGATCTCGGCGATTTTGCTGTCGGTGTATGCGTTCCTTGTCTGGTTCACTGCCGCCAGTTGGGTTGCGGCATCGCCTTGCGTGATCAATCCGGAAGTGAGGTCCTTGTGAATGTTCGATTCCACTTGGTTGAGCGTCTCGAGGACTTTCTGCGTCGTTGCGTTGTCAGCCAGCTTTTGTCGATCGAGAGTCGAAAGCGCGGGGCCGGCGACGAGGTTGTGATTCTGTTCCCGGGCGATGGCGGATTGGAGCTTCGGTTCAAGCGCCAACAGCGCGGCGCGATGTTTTTTCATTTCGGCAACACCATCGCCTAGCTTCTTGGTGTCGACTTTCAAGTCTTCAATGGTCTGCTGGCTGGTGACCAGCTTTTCACGGAAGTCGAGACTTTTTTCGTCCGCGGCCGACAGAATGACCGGTGCGGCCCACGAACTATTCACGGCATAAAAGCCCATCACCCAGGCATACGCGAGAATGCCGATCAACACGAGATACAACACCGAGATGGCAAAGACCCGGTACAACGTAAGAACGAGCTTGTAGTGCAGCGAGTGCAGCGTCTGTCGTGCAGGCGCTTTAGTCGCGCGGGGAGGCAAGATGGTTTTCGTTTCCGGCGGTGTAGTTTCAACGGGTGGCGTTGCCAAGGGGCACCTCTTGTTCTCGTTCGACTGCCGCTCCTATGGTTCTCGTGCCCCAGTCTGCCGAATCCATGGTGCACAGAGCCAGCGGCGTCAGGAATAGGCTGCTCACAAACGACCAGGCGACATAGGCCGCGAAAGCTAGGGGATGCCGAACCGCCTCTTTCGCGCTATAACGCTTGATCACCCAACTCAGAATCGCTCCGATGGCCAGAGCAGTAATCAGTGGCACGGGCCCGGTCCACGAAAGAGGATCTTGGGTAAGCATATTAACAACGACCAGCAAACCCACCAACGCTCCCACCGGAGTCAGCACCAGTGTGAAGACTGTGTTCGGATGCAGCTTCCAGACGTGTTGCGGAAGCGTTTTCATGGTGAAGAAGAAGTCGCGCACGATGCTGCGCCGCCAGCGAAGTTGCTGTCTGAAAAGGACAGATAAGGTGTTGGGCACTGTCGTCCAACAGAGCGCGTCGTTATTGATGTAAGTTCCGTAACCTCGCAGCAAGGTCTGATGGGTCAGGAACCGGTCTTCTCCCTGATTCACCGGAACTCCAAACCAGTTTCGCGCGCGAATGGACGGCTCAATCTCGAGCAGCAGTTCACGGCGAATCGCAAACAAGCATCCACTGATGCAGCAGATGCTGCGCGTCCAATTCTCGGGAATCTTGTAGAGCTGGAATGCCGAGTAGTAGATCAGGGTTTGAATTGCGGTGATGACGCTGTCGTTCGGATTCCTCACTCCAACCCGGCCACCGACCGATCCCATGCGCGGCTCGGCGAAGCACGCGGTCAGTTCGCGAATCGCATCGGGGTGAAAGATGCAATCCGAATCGATGGAAATGATGATTTCCGATGTGGAGAGCTGCAGGGCGTTGCAGACCGACCGCGCTTTGCCACTATTGACGGCGTTTCGGCCCGTCCTGATTCGTATGTTGGTAAAGTCGCGCTGCGCTTTCAGCATCCACTCGTAGCTGTCGTCGGCCGAACAATCGTCCTGCGCGATCACTTCAAACTTTTCGTTGGGATAATTGCTCTGGCTGATGCTTTCAATGGTCTCGTAGACCGTTTTGCCTTCGTTGTAGCAAGGCATCAGCACGCTGACCGTCGGTTCGTAGGTGTAGTCTTTGCGAGCCTTGGCGCCTCGAAAAGAGAAGCGCATGATGATGCCCATCAAGTACTTCACCACCGAGATCAGCAGGCAGAGGATCAGGATGAGCCAGAGAAGAATCGGTCCCATCAGCGCCGCTCCCTCCCATGTGCACGGCTATCGCTCAAGACACGGGCATGCATTGCGAGACCTAGGTTTCGAGGATAAGAAGTCTCGGGACTCGCTCCTCGAACAACCGCACAATACCATAACTTGAGCAGCGCAGGAATTGCCTGACGAGGGACAAGTTTCCGCGTCTGTTTCAATCGTTGTGGCGAAGGCTCTCGCAACACGGCGATGCTCCGGAGACCCTAATTTATTTGGGAATTGATTGGCTGCCCCCCAGGGATTCGAACCCCGATAGCCTGCTCCAGAGGCAGGTGTCCTAGCCGTTGAACGAGGGGGCAATTTTGAACTAAAGCCGAGCGCTGAATTAACGCCCACTTCATTTTATGGTTCCGGGCAGGGGCGGTCAACAGTTTACGACAACCCGGGTGGTGGTTGAATTTGAATTATGACTAAGAAACACACAAAAGAACGCTGGTCGGGATAGGCTTATTTACTAGCTTGACGGCATTACAGCCCGGACCCACATCCGGGCTTTTTATTTATGCTGCAATTCTGTAATCAAGAACTCACTTTTTGAGACAGTCGTCACTAATATTTTTCGTTCCTGCTCCAAAAGAACGACCGACGCCAGAATTGACCGTGCGTCTAGTCTGGTTTCTGCTGTTAATTTCCCGTCACCTAACGTGACATTACCCAGTTTCTTTATGGCTTCGTAGACTTGGTCCGCAATGCGCGATTGCTCTTTGTTGCTTCGATTAAAGAACGTCATCCACGCAATTCTCTCGCCAGTCGTCTCATCGCGCAACCCCAAATTCAGCCACTACCGACAGGCCACTCTGTAGCGATCAAGGACCCTTGTGGTGAGGTTTGGCTGACGCTCTGTGCTGGTTGAGCGGGAGGTCCTTCGCTACGCCTGAAGAACGGCTACGCTCAGGATGACATCGAGCAAGGAATGGGCTGAACTTACTACTGGATTACACAGGTGCACAAAGGGTTCTTGAGTAGAATCTAGTTAGGGAGCTGTCGCTCAGGGAGGAAATATGGCAACCAGTTTTGAAAGGCTTGCGGCGAATGCTGGCGATCATAATGCTGTCGATCACGCGGAGGTGGCACGGCAGACTCTGGAGGCGGAACGATGCGCTTTGCTGGTTGTGGATATTCAGGAGAAACTTCTGCCGCCGATTTTTCAGAAAGATCAGTTGGTGCGGAATTCGCAGTTACTGATTCGCGCGGCGGGTGTGATGAAAATTCCAGCGATTGTGAGCACGCAATATGCGAAGGGGCTGGGCAAGACCGTTCCCGAGGTTGCGTCATTGCTGCCGGAGACGGAGGCGATCGACAAGAATCTGTTCTCGTGTTTTGGTAGCGATGTATTCTGCACGCTGTTGAAGCGCTTGCCGGGGAACCGCAATACGCTGCTGCTGTGCGGGATGGAGAGCCATATCTGCGTGATGCAGACCGCGCTGGCGGCGTTGCGCGAGGGATACATTGTGCACGTGGCGTCGGACGCGGTGAGTTCGCGCACAGAGTGGAATTGGAAGATTGGGTTGGATCGGATGCGGGCAGCGGGGGCGGTGATTTCGTCGACCGAGATGATGATTTATGAGCTGATGAGGTCTTCGGCTTCGGAGGCGTTTAAGGAGATGCTGCCGTATTTGAAGGGGTGAAGGTCGTTAGTCGTTAGTCGTTAGTCGTTGGTCGTTAGTCGTTGGTCGTTAGTCGTTGGCCTGGGCTAAACGGCCGATTTGTTTCGGGGAGCCTAACGGTACGGCTGAACTCGCGCCCGTTCCGGTGTATTCGCCTTGACGCAGCCCCTGAAGCAGGCGTCCCGCTCGGGATTGCCGAAGTCGGTACGTGAGTCCGAGAAATCAAAACAAAATCAACACCAAAGGCAGCGGACAGGAGTGTCCGCTCCACACGTGCGGCGAGCGCCGTTTAGTTGTTTGTCTTTGTTCTTTAGATGGAGCCCGGATCTTTCTTTTTCACGCGGACTACGGTGATTTTGGCGAAGCCTTCTTCGAAGGCGGGGGGCTTCAATTTGGCGGCCATGCGGCGCATTACGTCCTCGGGGACGACGCGGTCGCGGCGCTGGTGGCGTTCGAGGCAGACATCGAGTGGGACGTCGAAGAAAACTGCGTGCACTTCGTATTGGTAATCCTTCGCGAGTTTGATCCAGTGCTGACGCTCCTGAGGAGTGAGATTGGTGGCGTCCACGTAATTCATGGGACGCTTCGCGATCAGGCGGGCTTTCAGCATGGAGCGCAGGTTGGAGAAGACGAGATCCTGAAAGCGCTGCTCGCGCACATCGTCGAAAAGCAACGAGCGCACCATGTCGCTGGACAGCGGGACGACGTTGTGGCGCTTGAACCAGGAACTCTTGCCGGAACCGGGGAGTCCGATCGCGAGTACGACGATACCTTTCGGAGGACGCGGCGGAGCGGCAGGAACTACTGGAGCTTTGGGCGCTGCGGATTCGCGAACCGGAGGCGTGATCTGGGGCGTTATCTGGACTTGCGCTGCGTTGGGAAATTCGTTTCCTTCTTCCGCTTCTGCCTCCGCGCCGACTTCTTGTTCTGCGGGTTCGAATGGGACCGCTGGGATCGATCCTTTTACGGCAGCGGGAGTGAAGGCTTGGGCAACGGCTTGTTCACGGCCACGGCCACCGCGTCCACGCCCGCCACGACGGCGGCGACTGCGAGCTGGCGACGAGCCGTGAACCGAACGAGGCGGTGCAGGAGATTGAACGTCCGCTTGAGCATCAGACTGAGTCTCGGATGATTGATCTTCTGCTGCAGGCTGCGGGGCGCTGGCGCGTGCTCGACGAGGCGGACGAGGTTCGGAGGCAACCGGTACAGGAGCTGAAATTTCCGATTCGGTGCCGGCGGTATCGGGCGCGGCTTCAGGCTGCTGATCCGCATCGAAATAGGCCGGTTGCAGGGGCGGGGGAGCGGGTTGGCCAGAGGTATCGGCCGGGGACTTTTTGCGGCGCTGCAAGCGCTCGCGCATCCATTTGCGCATAAAAGGCTTTTAACACAGAAGAGAGGGCGGGATCAATCGAAGGAGCGGTTGCGAACCATGGCTGACAGCGGAAACAGGAACAGGATGAGCTCTTGCCCTGGGAAGCAGTCTGTCGAGCTTCGCTCGACTGGACAGCCGAGGGTGGCTGTCCCCACATATTCAGAGACCGAGGCTACAATTAGCATATGGCTGGGACGGTTCCGTCGGAGATTCACGGGCAGAAATATATTTCTCTAATCACATTTCGCAAGAGCGGAGCGGCGGTTGCGACTCCAGTGTGGTTTGGGGAAGATGGCGACCGGCTATATGTGATGACGCGCAGCGATATGGGCAAGACAAAACGCATTCGTAACAACCCGCAGGTTCGGGTGGCTCCATCGACAATACGAGGAAAAGTTACGGGAGCTGATTTTCCGGCGACGGTGCGAATTTTGCCGCCGGAAGAGCATGCGCACGCGCGGGCAGCCATCAACCGAAAGTATTGGGCGGCACGGCTACCGTTGATCTGGAGCAGAACTGATACCTATCTGGAAATAACTTTTTCGTAGCGATGGTTTTTTATTGATTTTCTAGAGGAATGCTTCTTCCCAGTGCGATGCTTCTTTAGAGCTAGTGCTTTTTCTAGCAGTATCTTTTCCTGGAATATCTAAACTACCCTTTCCGGAAATGTTGTCAATGATCGTCCGCAATGTGGTGTGTTCTGTGACGGGAATAAGAGATTTCGAAATTGAGCCGCCGATCATTTACGGCAGTTCTCCATCCTGCTAACATCATCTGTCTGTACACCGG
>JBAPOI010001039.1:0-1620 GCA_049279555.1 Candidatus Sulfotelmatobacter sp. | reverse complement strand
ATGCTGATCGTTACTCAGCGACAGACCATTAGCCGGCTCGATGGCCCTTGGCTTGAGCGCCGTGCCGCCAGGGTCTGGCAAACGTGGCAGAAATAGGATGGTGGTCCGAGGCTCGAACCGTGTCGTGCACTTGCCCTTCCGATCGAACTTCATCCGGGACGCAGATCCAATCAATCGAACGCTCGCGCTGAAACAGTCCGCGAGAGACTGTGGTCGGGACCTCGAGCAGTCCTAGGCCATCATGGAATCTGGAGGTCCGGAGCGTCGCGGCAGCACGGTGATTGCCGGTGTCCAGGTTGAAGTCTCCAGCCATGATGACCAAGGCAGACTCTCTTTGCCGGTTGGCGTCCTCCAGCGTCTCACTCAACTGCCCCAACCGGAGCGAGTCTTTGCCTCTGCTTTCGAGATGCAGGTTGTAGGTAACAGAGCGTTGGTGATCGATGAGAGCATCAGCAACCAGCGAGATCCTGCCCCCAAGCCGTCGTTGAAACAGTTCGATCCGTGGTACATACCAACGGGGCTTCCAGAAGTTGGACTGGCGTCGAAAACGAATAATCCGCCCATTTAAGATCGGCCACGGGGACAGCGTCGCCAGCCCGTGAAGCGCCGGCGAAACGCAACAGCCTGCGCTCAGTTCCTGAAACTCCTTCCCGAACACATAATTCAGGCGGAGTGACCGGGCTAGCTCGTTGGCTACGTCAAGGTGTCGGGTGCGCCTTACGTTCAGGTCTACTTCCTGGAGTAGGATCAGATCAGCTTCAGCCGATCGCAGGAAGTCCAGAATCGCGGAGAATTGCAGGCCGCGTTCAATATTCCAGCTTACGACTCGAACATAATCTCGAGACCAGGGTTGTCCTCTTCCACAACTGAATGTGCCGGAGATTAATTCATCCATCATCGGGGTGATCGGCTGCTGCCTAGCAGGATTCGATGAACAGGAAGGCCTCTATTTAAGCGGAGGCAGCGGGGCTTACCATCTTTGGCGTCTGAACGGCCGTAAAGGTGCAGTACGAGTAGAGGGCTATGGGCCAGACTACATTTGCGCCCAGCGCGGATAGAATGAGGCCCGCCTGAGTAAGGTTGAAAATGGCGAATACCAACAAGGGATAAGGCAAAAAGCATCTCCTGATGATGAACTCTGTATGCCGGCCGAGGTACAAGAAGGGGTTAGACTGCCGGCGGGATGCCTGCGCCTGCCAGATTTGCAACAACTGCTCGGGACGATCGGTGGCCAGCCGGTGCCGCTGAAGGCCCGTGACGACGAAGCTCAGAACCGCTCCGAAAAACAGTAGCCCACCCCAGACGAGATAGACTCGCATGCCTGAGCTTCGTAGCAGACCTATCGTCATGCCACCGAAGATAAACAAGTAATAAAGGTAGTCGCAGACTGTTTCCAACCAGCAGCCGAACGCGGACTCCTGAAGCTTTAAGCGGGCCACCTCACCGTCGGACCCGTCGAGAATGCTGGCAAACAATGACAAAGTCGCACCCAGGAGCATATTCCAATAGCCGCCACATGCGAAGAACACACCGGAACTGAAGCTGACACCCAGTGTAAAGAGGCTGACCATGTTGGGCGTGATCGGAAAACGAATGATCTGCCGGCTGATCGGAATGGAT
>JBAPOI010001038.1:0-7239 GCA_049279555.1 Candidatus Sulfotelmatobacter sp. | reverse complement strand
TTGGTCGGGGCGGCAAGATTCGAACTTGCGACCCCCTGCGCCCAAGGGATAAGAGTCTGCTCCAAAGGCTCCATCGTTTTTCGCTGAAGTCTAACAATTACAACAATCTGGGGAAGCTGCTTTCGCTCAAAGAGCAACTCCCGTGGTTGGAACAGAAGGGGTTCGGACACAGTTTTGGCACAGAAAAAAAGCAGGTGCGCTATCTCGGCCCAGCACTTGTGGCAATGTCACTGTTGGGCGGGCGCCGGGTGTACACGCGCGCAGGATGTGTGGACTCTCATCTGGGTCGCTCGCAACCTCCTTGGTGCAGAACCTTGCTCCATTCAAACGTCTGCCCAGTTGCGCTGCCTAAATGTTCAACCGCTCTTGCGCGGCCGCCATATCAATGCGAACGGTAAGGGTGGTCTAAACCCGACCGGGACATGCTATGGCAAGGCGACGCCGAAATCTTTGGACGGATGTCCCGTCCCTGCAGCGCCCAAGCCTGCCGCCGCTGTTTCGCAGTATCTCGCCGAATTGGATCACGCACACATCGCGGAATAAGCCAGCGTTTTCTGCCGACCCAAGTGAGTGTGTGCGAGCTGTAGCGCCCGATCTCAAGACGCTGCTGAAGGATGCCGAAACCACTTCCTGACGAGTCTGTGAGACGACTTCAGACCGAACTCAGCTTGAGCTTTCGCACACCCTCAATGTTGAAAACGAGGGTCGAAGTCCCTCCTGAGTCCCAGGTGTTTCATCAAGCGGACGGACTTCTCTGTCCCAAGCCATGACGACGTCACTGAAACGGTATCGAATCCGTTGGCGTGCGGACAGAGCTGCCCCTGCCCACCGTTCGCGTTTCAAACTGCGCTGAGGCAACTTGTTCAAATGGAGACTCAGACAGATGCTGAACTTGACGAGCCTCCAGCAGGAGTTTCAATCATGAAGGGACGAAGCATCGCGAAACCTCACCCGGCTCGTGGAATCTAGAAGCCAGAGGATCCAATCGAATTCGACGACAGGACTCAGTCCAACCTCGGGTCAAGAACAGCGTTAAGGTACTCCGATCAGATCCTCCAAGGGCGAATCAGGCGGCGCACGCCAGTGAGTTGCCGAGATGCGACTCGTCTGCATGCCGGTATCTGACACGTCAGTGCTTTTTCGGTGAATCGCATCAGCCGCTGCCGAAAGCAAGCGAAAACTTCTGGGCCTGCGCAGTCATGCTGTTCTTGGCCGAGGCGTCGGCTGCCGGCGAGGCCGGCTCGATCTCTGGGACCATCGTCTTCGTCGACGCCGACGACAAGGAGCATCCGACCGCGCACCGTTTCACAGCAACATTGGCTCCGCCCGGGGTACTGCTCCGCCCCAACGCCACGAATTTACTCAGTCTACTTTCTACCGCCCGTTTTCAGCCGCGAGCAAGCCTGTGCTCACCGTCCGGATCCCGGCGAAGGTCCGAGTCCGGGGAGGGGTGGCGAGCTTTATCGCGTTCGCCGCACTGGCGGGCGTCGCAGCACTGTTGTGCTTCGTGCGGGCGGAGCCGACGTGCCGCGGACGGTCGAATGAGCTGCTAACGGTCGTTGGCACTTCACCCTGAGCGACGCAATAGACCGACACCTGAGCGGGGCCCCCGCTGAATCTGGGCGTTGGTGCTCCACAAGAAATGCGCCCCAACTTGACGAGCGCGAAGCCATCTCGACGAAACGGATTGCGATTTAGGACATATGCCAACAACCTTGCTTTTGAGTTGCACGAGCAAGAAAAATAAGCCGCTCGCCGAGCCATCCTGAAACGGGTAAAATCAGGGATCGGAACCTGAGGGAGAGGTCTTATGGCTGCCACTACCGCTACCGCGCCATCCGCAGCAACTATAGAGGCCATCAAGCAAAAAGCAGAACGGTTGAGTATTCTTTCGATAATGTCGGCAACCGCTGCTGGTTACGGACATCCGACATCCGCATCGTTTTACATTAAGAACCGTGGGCGCCTGTGCCCACCGGTAGAGCGGTCAGAAGTGCGGAGGGGCGCTTGTTTCTATTGGTCAAACCGAGGCTCCGGGCAGACACTTGCCACCCGAGCCTCAACATCACTCCGAAATCGGAGAAGGCCGTGAAATGACGGCGGTAGACACTTCTTTGTCCAAAAACAAATCCCACATATCAAGATCACTAGTCTTCATTGTTGGTTCGCTAGGCGCGCTATCCCTCAGAACGCAACCATTGACCGTGTACGCAATTGCCGTCGCCAACGGCGGACAAACGACCCCTACTCAGGCCATTCTTACGTACACTGCGCCATCAGATTCGCCCTGTACGATTCAAGTCAGCGAGTCGCCTACCCTGAGCCCACTCGTCCACGATGTCGATCCAAGCCTGTTCCCCGGCGCAAATTTAGACAGCCGGGCCGGCAATTTAACCTACGGTCTTGAGAGGACCTTTGTTATCGGCGCCCGCCGCAGCGACGTTGCGACAGACAACAAGCTGTATTCCCGGGCGCTGCAGGCAAATACCCAGCATTATTATCAAATCAACTGTGACTCCACCTCGGTTACCGGTCAGTTTATGACTGATAACCCTCCGTTCGGGAACAGTTATTCCGACAATCCACCGTTCAACGCTGCCGGGTTTGGAAACTACGGTTGGCCTACCATCGACTGGACCGACCAGAGCACGGTGTACATTGACCCCTTGACCGGCATCGCGCTCAAGCGCTTTACGCGACCGGGAGCGTTCGGCTTCCAAGGTGGATCAGCGGGTTCCGCGGGCGGTGGCGCCTTGCCGGCGTACTGGGACTTGCACGGAGCGTGGTCGAATGCCGCGAATATAACATCGGGCGCATCGACATCGCTCGCGACCTATTCCGGAGCATCAAGCGATGCGATCTTCGTCGCCTGGGATAACAACAATCTGGACCCAGACGGCGCTCCATTGAGCGGTTATAGCCCCATCGGGTTCTCGCTGGACAACCTGCAACTGAACCTGTTCGGCAGCGGGACTGAACCGGCGGCCGAAAATCGGACGGTATCGGTTTGTCTGGCTTATTACGACTCCCAGACATGTGAGACGAGTTGGACTGACATTGTGTTGCCGCAAAGCCTGGTTTCAACGCCGGTGACTATCCCGACTCGGCCACTTTTCCCAACGGAGGATTTTGGGCAGGCTGGGGAACCGTTCCACGGCGCTCGGCGCTTGGTGTCTGGACGGCCACCGTCAGCGTGAACGGCAACACGGTCAGCAACGCTGGCGGTTCCTTCAACACAGCTTGGAAAGCGGGTGGGAAGTACTACATAGCCGGGTCGTCGCCGGCTTGCACAAACAACCTCTGTACGATTGCGTCGATCACCAATAACCAACTCATGACCATCGTTGAAACGCCAGGCACCCTGACGAACGTGCAAGGTTACAGCGCGACTGCCGGTTTCTTGATTCGCAAGAAAACAGGCACCGGGTCCGTCTCGATCAGTGCGTCTTCCCAATACGCCGCTTCCAATCAAAACTTGCTTCCGGGCACTGGCAGTTTCCAGTTATGTGAGCCGAACCCAGTTACTGTGTCGTATGAGGCGGACGGAGTGACGCCGATTCCCCCGGTTTTGGGCGAACTGTGCTTGATTAACAGCGTGGGGCCGGGATCGAACTCAGTAGCGGGCCTTTATCTGCTTATTCCATCGACCGGCACAACCCGGTTTCTCAATCCGATGTTTATGGACGCGGAGCAGGGAGTTCCAAGCGACTATGTGCAAAAGGCGGGTATCGGTGGAATTTGGGGCGTAGTCGATCCAGTTAGCCCGACGACTTTTCACTTCTCCTATACTTATGGTTCCGGTGTCAACGCTGGCAAGACGGCACTCATCAAAGCCCAGTACCAAACTGGGGCGCAGTGTGTTTTCCAAGCCTATTGGGCAGGAGCGAATCATCCGGCCTTGTATGCTTCTTCGGGCGCCCAGCCGGGAATGCTGCCTCATTCTTCTGCGCGTGTCCAAGGGCTTGATTCGATGGACGGCCTTTCCTCCTGCATGGCCTACACCAATGTCACACTCCCTTCACAGGGCCGCGACGTGGATTCACAGATTCAGGCTCAACCGAACTATAAGCCGATCTTTGGCACGGTTGGGGGTGTCAGCAACATTCTTGGTGGTAAAGCACTGTTTATTCTGACGCCCGGTGCGAGCGAAGAACCGGGTTTACTTTATGTTTTTGATTTAGCAGCCGGGAATCTGGAGTCGGCCTCCGACACATTTTCCACCTATCCGCTACGTTGGGCTGCTATTCACTCGGCGTCACAACAGGGATCGGATCGCTTTATCGGGTTTGCTACGTCCAACGGTCTTGGCTATTATTCAAACTTTGTTCCCGATCCGGGTTACTTTCGAGGACCCTACACCTTCGTTCCGACTGCGGTCTGGAAGTGGGGAGCGTGGTCATCGGACACCAGCTTGCCGGCGGACAGTTCCATTAACGTTGCCTGCCCGGCAGGCTTGCCTGAAGCGCTGGTTGCCAATGGCGCAACGGGAGCGAACTGCATTCAGTTCAAGAGCCAGATGGCCTGTAACACAAACCCATATGTACCCGGTAGCGGGCAGACGGAAGCGCAGGCGTTTCCGTGTCCCGACAACCCGGCGTACTCGATGCTGGCACCGCTCGAGCCGGGCGACTATATTCGCAACGTGGCCGCGTTGCAAGCCGGCGGCACCGTGCCGTACGAATACTTGCAAATCGTTCAGGTGACTCCGCTCGGATCGAACGTCTGGCAGTTCACAGCTTCTCGTTTGGCAGCAGCCGGAAGGCCGTGCGACCCAAACTATCCCAATCTGGAGGCATGGCCGAATGGCTGGGTTGGTATACCGGTCAGCCAATGCAATTCTGACTTTTTCACGGACACCACGAACTTGGTGGGCGGCTATTTCCCCGTACCTACCGGCAGTCACTACTCATCCGGAGTAGGATCGAGCGGCGAGAATCCAACCACTGTGACGGCGGCCACGCAAGGAGTCAACCACTGGATCTACTACCAGCAGCCATTCGCGGCCCCAACGGCACCGCCGTTCTCCATCTCGGCCGATGTATTCTTTCACGGGATGGAAGCGCCCTCGCTGTTCCAATCCTACCCGTCGAACATGCAAATGTCGGTGACGGATCCGATCGACAAGAATTGGTTTCTCGATTTTCATACCCTCAATCCTTCGTCGGGCGGCGGCTGGGAATTCCCGGCTGGCAATTCGACGGTCTTCCAGACGCCGGCCACGTTGGTCTCAGGAACCAGCAATGTCTGGAAGTTCGGCGCACCGAAAGGTCCCGTGGACTTCAAAACGCAGCCTGTCGTCGCCTATGCGGGCGGGTATCTTCTGCAGGACGTTTCTACGCCAGCGACCGGCAACATTATCACGGATTCAACACCATGGCAGTATTGCGTTGTCTACTTCGCTGGTGAATGTCAGACGGGATCGGCTGTGGGCGAGGCTTACATGTCAGTTCCACTCGTGGGCGGAGGCTACGTGGGTAACATCGGTTACTGCAATTCGAACACCGTGCAATGGGTGATGCCGTGCGCCAATACGCTGGCGGCCAACGCGGCTCAGATCATCCAGTCCCGGGACGACGTCCCCCGATCCACATGCGTTGAACTGGAGGCGGCTTGGTTTCGGCCTCATGGGACCGGGCCGGCAGTATGAGTTCTCGACGGCTGTCCCCGATCCCACCGGGAGTTGGGCGGTGTTTGCCTGTAACTGGTGCGATGGCGTGCGGAACGAACTGTTTATGGCGAAACTACCACCGCTGCCAATTGATGCAAACGCAGCGCAACCCGGGAATGACTTCCAGCTTATCAACGTAAATCTGGGGGCTAATCCCGAGCTGGGCTCGGCGAGAGTCCGATTTGGGTATGCCGAGAATGGCCACCCCTCACTTTTTTACTGCACTACGCGCCAGGAGAGCTGTTCGACAACCGCGGATTCGTCGATGCCCTTCGCCTTTGAGAGCGAAGGGCCGGTTTGGCAGAGTTGTTCGGTAGGCTGCACAATCCAAGTTCCTGCCCTCCCCGGCCGGGTCTTGTATTACGCTATCGACCGGCAGCAGGGGCCGTCGTCTGGCTCCCGTTTTCGCCGCCCGCCCATTCGAAGCGTATTCGGAATTCAGCACCACAAGGGTAGTGCCAGGCAGTAGATTGACGCTGCTGGGGCTCCCTCTTCGACAGGCACATGAACTCGCCGAAAGGGGGCTACGTGGCGAGGTGGAGAAATGGCAGGAAATCTGCAGCACGTGGCTTTGGCGCGCTCGCCCGGCATTCCTTTCGGACAGCAGGTGACGAATTAACCGTAGGCCAACAGGCGGGTCTCTAGAGAGCAGGTATCCCCCGGGGATTGCATTCGTGACGCTTCCCACAACGCCGTTTGTTTGTGAACCCGCGGCGACCCTCGGCTTGCTTGCGGCTAAATACGCACGCTACGAGGCGTTCCCTGCAGTGTCTGGCTGGGGATGCTGGGCGATGGAAGCTCAACACCTTCGCGGTACGAGTGGTACGAGGGATCGCAACAGCCCTCCAGCAGACCGTCGCGCCGGGTGGAGTAAGTGTAGTATCGCATACCGGACTTCTTTTTATCCCGTCCTCCGCGACGGCGCTGGTGGCCGGTGCCACGCCAGCCTTCCTCGTTTCAAAGCTACAAGTAGCCTCTGCTATTTTTTGGGTCTTCCCATGTTCTCTTTCCGCCGGGTTTCTGCCTTGTTCAGACGTCGAGCCGGTATCTGCCGAGAATTCGACCCGCGATGTGGCACGCCCTGGCGAATAGGGGATGACGCTCGGCCCGTCACGGTACCATGCTCGGTCGATCGGGAATCTGCGCCCATCCACCGTCCGATTGCTGGGCTGCGAGCAGTCGCTTGGCAAGTGGCCTGATCTCGGCCTCCGTTGCGCCGGCCCATCCTAGGCCCATCATTTGGTAGGACAAGTCTTCGGTGTCGAAGGCGGTGGCCTGGAGCAGCCACTGCTTCGCTCGCAGAACCCGCTGACCGGCATCCCCTGGCGTGAACGGAGCCAGATAAAGCTGAATGGCACGCAAGGTGACCGCGGTCGAGGAAATAGGGCTCCCGAGCAACGGAGGCCGATGTTCGACAGTGCGCCAGAATCCCTCCGGCGCTTGGCGGTAGGCTACGAACCGCACTCGTGCGGCCGTCACAGGGGAAGGCCGCAAGCCGGCGGCGCCGGCTGCGACCAGCATGTAGCTCTCACTCAACCCCGGGTCCAGCATGGTTGAGCCCTGAATGGCTC
>JBAPOI010001037.1:0-1767 GCA_049279555.1 Candidatus Sulfotelmatobacter sp. | reverse complement strand
GATAACATTATCGGTCCAAATCCCGCCCCAACATCATCCCGACAACGTCATTGGCCCGGTCTGGCCCCGGACGAATGTCCTGTGTGGATGGCTCCTGCATTGCAAGGATTAATTTGATGGTTTGGGGTTGTGGTCGGGTGCAGTCTTGTGTTCGGCCTCACATGATGATTTCTCCGTCAAGGGCTTTGTGCCGACGATGTTCCGAGGTGAGCTCTCTTGCTACAGGGCTTCCCTGCAAACCTCACATCCGGCGGGATGATGATCCCGACCACTGTCCCACATGCGGGACGGGAGAGCTTCAAAGGAACGGCACCACTCTGTGAAGACGGCGCCGAAGCGCCACGCCGAACAACGGCGACGTTCCCTCGGACCACCGGACTGCAGCTGTCGCAGCGCTGCCCGGTTTCGGAGACGATTAGATGGAGGGCTTCATGATCACACCCTCAGGCATCACACCGTCAATGACGAACCGCCATAAGGCGATCAGGAGTTTGCGCGCGAGAGCCACTACCATGACCTTGCGTACGCGGCGGCCAGTCGCGCCGACGCGCTCGCGGAACCAAAGCACCTGCGCGGAGCCGGGCTGGTAGCGTTGCCAAAGCCACGCCAACTCGACCATCACTGTTCTGAGCCGACGGTTGCCCGCTTTGCCGATGCCCTGCTCACGGTCGATGCCGCCGCTGCTATAGGGGGTCGGGGAAAGGCCGGCATATGACCCAAGCGCCTTGCCATTAGCAAAGTGCCGGACAAAGGCTTCCCGCACCAGCACGGTTGCGCTCTGCACACCGATACCACGCAGCCTGGTGAGTTGCTGGATCATTTTGCCAGCTTGGTCTGGAGCGTCGGTTTCGACAACGGCATCGCGGTCAAGCTCCAGCTCCGTAATCTGTGCAAGTACGAGTTCCAGCCTCGTTAACAAACGCTCGATCTTGGCCAGCGCATTTGGCGGTATCGGATCGCCAAGGCCGGTCCGCAAGTCAGCCAGCCGACGACGTCGACTTTGAAGAAGGGGATTGTAGTCGCTGGCGCCAAGCGTCGCCAGAACGGCGCCGATCCGATTCACGAGGCCAACACGCTCGCAGACCAACTCGCTCCGCTCGCGGACACATCGGCGTGCATCTTCATCGGCCTCATCTGGGACTGGCACCATTGAACAGACGCGGGGCTCACCACGAAGCCACGCAAGCAAAGTGCGCAGGAGCAGCTCTGCATCGATGCCATCCGATTTGGCGCGGCGCATGCGCCGGTCCACCGGTACACTCGAAGGCTGGACCACATGCACCTCTATATCGTGCGCCTTGAGCAATCTCGCTAGCCAAAAACCGCACCATCCAGCCTCGTAGGTGACAATCGTGCGCTTGACCGAATGACCAGCATCGGCAGCTCGGGTTCGGTAGCCATCAATCGCCGCCAACAGAGCATTCTTATCCGGCTTGATAGTCCGCTTCGCCTTAGTCTGTGGAAAGCCCGGCACTTGCGCTGCCAATACCCAACTCTTGTTACTCAACTCAATCGCGAGAACGAGCGTTTGATCGTAATCGACAGAATGCAGTAGAAAATTAGTCGAATGTGTCATGATCAAGGACCTCCGTTTAGGATGGCGCAGCTTAGTTCCTCCGCGCCTCAGTCATAGGATCTGTTTGTGCGGTGCACATAACCGCTGGCCTTGATGGTATGCACGGATAAGGTCCCATTCTGCTGATCGGGCTGTGACGCCCTCAACATTCGGCGGGTTGTCCTCATCCCCAGTCTGACCGGTTCGCCATC
>JBAPOI010001036.1:0-6619 GCA_049279555.1 Candidatus Sulfotelmatobacter sp. | reverse complement strand
CCGACGCTCCAGACATTAATCCAAGCGGCACCGTGGTGGCATTCGATGGAACGGCAACAAATCTGGTCGCCGATGACACCAACGGCGCCAGTGATGTATTTTTCTCGCCTAATCCTTTGATTGGCACGCCATATATTCAGTCGTTAAGTGTAAGTCCGTCGCCAGCGTCAGGCGGCACCTCTATCACCGCGACCGTCAGTCTCAGCGGACCTGCTCCTGCAGGCGGTGCGACGGTCGTCGTGTCCTGCAACAATGCGGCAGCCCAATCACCCTCTTTTGTTTTAATTCCTGCGGGAGCAACTTCTGCGCAATTAACCTTTAGTACATCATTAGTCACGACCGAGACAGTCATGACCATTATTGGTTCCTACAACGGAGCGTCAGCGGTCGGACTGTTGACGTTGGAACCTGCTCCATCCCTATCAGTCAGTCCTTCCAGTTGGAACTTTGGCAACCAACAGGTGGGAGGCATGAGTTCCTCAGAGACGTTCTCGATAAGCAATACAGGTACAGCTCTTCTTGTGTTGAATTCGATTACAATGCTGAGCGGCCAGATATTCCAAATCGCCGGCAACACTTGCGGAACGGGCATCACTGTAGGAGGCGCCTGCACAGTATCCGTGGGTTTCAGCCCGGCGACGTCGGGTCAGTTTTCCGACATGTTGCAGATCAGCTATGGCAACTCCGCAATCGTTCAATCGGTGGCGTTGTCCGGAACCGGTGCTACATCGCTCGCGCTGCTGACGCCTATTGCGTTGAATTTCGGCAGCCAATCGATCCCCAGTTCCACGCCCGGCACCATCACATTGAGTAATACAGGAGCAGAGGCCCTCTCTGGCATCACGGTCATCATGATCGGCCAAAACACCACGGACTTCTCAATCACCAGTGACGGCTGCACAGGAAACACACTTCAGCCGAATAGTAGTTGCCTTGTCGTAGTGGCTTTCTCACCTCAGGCATCAGGTGCGCGAAGTGCAACCCTATCCGTCGGCGATAACGCTCCAGGAAGTCCCCAGTCGGTTTCTTTTTCGGGAACCGGGACGGCGCCAGCCGTCACGCTCTCGCCGATCACGCTTTCATTCGGCAATCAAAACGTAGGAACCGCCAGCGCGGCCCAGTCGGCGACACTGACAAACACCGGGACGGGCACCCTCGCCATTGCTTCGATCAAAGTTACAGGCGCGAACAGCACCGACTTTTCGCAAACGAACAATTGTGGAACCAGCCTGGCGGCAGGGTTGAGTTGTTCCGTCAGCGTGACCTTCAAGCCGAAACAGACAGGCAACCGCACCGCCTCAGTGTCGGTCACAGACAATGCGACTGGCAGTCCTCAGCAAGTTCCGCTGACCGGAACGGGAACGGCTGCCGGGGTTGCACTATCACCGCTGTCCCTGGTCTTCGGCGATCAGAACGTAGGAACAGCCAGCGCGACCCAGTCGGCGACACTGACAAACACCGGGACGGGGACCCTCGCCATTGCTTCGATCAAGGTTACAGGCGCCAACAGCACCGACTTTTCGCAAACGAACAATTGTGGAACCAGCCTGGCGGCAGGGTTGAGTTGTTCCGTCAGCGTCACCTTCAAGCCGAAACAGACAGGCAACCGCACAGCCTCAGTGTCGGTCACCGACAATGCCGCCGGCAGTCCGCAGAGCGTGAGCCTCACTGGGACGGGAACCGCACCGTCGGTGGCGTTCTCGCCGACCGACCTTGCGTTCGGGAGTCAGAAGGTAGGCACGAGCAGCTCAACGCAGCCGGTGACACTGACCAACTCCGGGACGGGAGCGCTGACCATAACCTCGATCAAGATCACGGGAACGAATCCCGCTGACTTCTCACAAACGAACAACTGCGGCACGAGCCTGCTCGCAGGATCGAGTTGCACGCTCAACGTTGGATTCACTCCCCATGGTACGGGTCCCAGATCAGCGGCGGTCAGTGTCACCGACAACGCCGGGGGAAGTACGCAAAAGGTAACTCTGAGCGGGACGGGGACCTAGCTACGGTCCACCCTTGGGTCATCCCAAAGTCGCGTGTGCTGACTTCCGAATTCAATCGTCTCGGCGTACTTCGCTGGATCATTTTGTTTGCGCCAGAGCAAGGTGTAGACCGTGTCTACCGCCCGTTTCATAATGTTCTTCATCTCATCCTGGCTGATGTGCGAGTATTCGGTTTTCCCGGCGCAGAGTGGACACTCTTTGCCCGCATGAACGTCTTCGATTGGGCCGTTGCGGAACGCCAACGCGACCATGCTCTTGGCTTCCTTCGCCAACTCCGGATCGAATGTAGTCTTTCGCTTAGGCATCCGTATCTCACGCTCGAAATCAATGCACGAATCCAGACAAATTGTCTGGCTGAAGTAATCAGTCCTTCGGGCGAATGGATGAGGGAGCTTGTCCGTAAAAAGGAACACTCGCAGCCATGGCTGCGGCACGCATCCTCTGATCCAAGGTGGCAAGAGGAAGGCCTTCTCGCATCGCCAAGTCAAGATACGCAGCATCATAAAAACTGAGGTCGAATTGCAACGCAATTTTGAAGACCGAATCGTATGGTGGATCAATTAAGCGGACGCGCAAAGCCGTCAGAGAGATCAAAAAATCATCGGCGTCTTTGCTCGTAATCCGTTCCTGGCGCACGCCGCGCAGAACCACGTTGCGGATTTCATATGCCCACATCCGCGGCGCCCATCCGACCTCAGGGCCCGCCAGGTTCCTCAGCAACTGTTGTGTTGATTCACTGCGCTCGTCTGGAAAGCACCATGAGGCGGCAACCGACGCATCGACGACAACGCTCACGCCCTGCCTTCTTCGATTGCCTGACGAACCGGAATGCCGAGCGGCTTCACACGATTTTGAATTTCAAGAATAGCTTCTACTGCGGCCTTGGCCGTCGGGAGTTCTTCAACCGGGCCCAGCTCGGCGGTGATTTTGCCATGTTCGGCAATGGTGAACCGTTCACCCCGAGCGACTCGCTCCAGAATTTCCGGTAGCCGCCGATGAAGTTCTTCTGCTGAAATCTTTTCCATTGTGCGCTCGTGCCTCGTCACGAACGCTAGCAGGTTCAGCATTACCCGCCAAGGGCTTTGATGGCATCATCTATTACCAGCCCCTGCCCTAAAGAAATCAGAGTAATTTCCGTAATGTTTGTTATCACTCTGGAGTTGTGTCTATAAGCCACGCTCGTTGTCAGCGAAAGACCCAGAATCGTTCTGTGGATTTTGGCGTTCAAACGTCACGAGTATCCGTCGCACGACCATGTCACCTCGTCACTAATCGGTGCGGCAGGAGTGGAACAGTTAAGTGTGCGTCTGCGATACTGACATCCCTGTCTATGGAACGTTGTACAACCTCTTGATATTCCATTCCAAAGATCCAAAGGCGCGCTGTGCACCTGCGCTCCAAGTGTTATCTAACGCTCTTTGGCGTTGCTGTGCCTGCTCCGGCCTAAGTCCAAGCTCATCTAAACCGTAAAGCTTGTGTAGTGCACTCTCGTATTCCTTGTCTGACAGCTTCTGTCGGCTGATCTTAAAAGTACCGTCAGCCTGCTTCTCCGCAGTCCACAGACCCTGTTCGTGAAAAACCTCCAGGACCTTTTCGGCATAGGCTCTATCCCAAACATAGTCGTTCCTGCTCCCGATGTCCCTGCCTATGATGTTGTTACGCAGATCAATCGACTGATCAGCTTCGTCAAGCGTCTTGAAAGTCTTCGTTGCAGCGTCTTCGTTCTCGATTGCATCGGCATTCGCCTCGTGAGAATCAGCGATTGTTTTCGCGGTCACTGCACCATATCTATGAGTGAGAATGGCCTGCCATATCGTATGCCGGACCGCGTTGACTTGCGACCCTTCCCTCTCTTCATTCTCTTGAAGTCCGATCTTGGTGGAGAACCTCACCGCAAGCGTACTGATGCTAGGTTTCTCAGTCTCGACAGAGTCATCGAAAATCGATTTGGTGTCGTGAGCAGCGACAGGGTGGCGAACTGTAGCCGCTGCTTCCTTGAAAAACTTTTTGGTCGCGTCGATCGCGTCCCGGCCGTCGGGATCTAAGCGGCAGACAGGGTTTTGGCCCACAAAGCCATAGAGTTGAATCGTGTCATCACCTGTTAAAGCACCGTCTTCCTTTGCCTTTGGTGAAGGGTTGGTCAGTTTGAGACGAGAATCGTCATCGTGATCCGTGACTCGCGCCTGGCTGCGCCGGAGGGGCCTGCCGGCGGCATGCAATCCAGTCTTGGCAGAAGTATCCTGCAACGTTGATGACTGATTTGCCGATATATCAAGAAGTTCCTTTGGGTCACAACTTGTCCACACGGAAATCCAAGGCGCATAGTATCGCGCCCCGTAATAGTAGAGCCCGGTTTCTTCGTCTCGTTCCTTCCCCGTGTATCGGTACCGCTTCTTACTCACTTCTGAAGCAGTGTCGGCGGATTCGAACGAAGTGCTGCCGTAGGGGTAATACTCTTCGTAGCTGATTACGGATGCGCGTTCGTCGAGTTCCAGGACTGCTGAGTTGAGATGGTTGTCGAATTGAAAGCGAATTCGTGGTCTCGTCTCATCGAGCGTGCGTGAGTCATCGAGAGTCTTCGTCTCGATCAGCGCGATTCGGCGCTTGTCATCCATCAAGTGCAACGTTTCGCGCTCCAGCGTACTAGCACCCACGCTATCGTACCTGCGATAGATTTCAAGACTGCCGAGATAAATGCGCTCATGCTTCCTTGATCCTGACCCACGTTCGGTTACTTTTCGCATACGCCGTCCGGTAGAGTTATAGACATAATAGGTCGTTTCTCCGCGCTGGGTGTTCGTGACCTGCGTGCGAGTTGCGTGGAGCTGATCTTTGCCGTCCCACTCCATCTTCGGCAGGTGCGGCATTCGGGTCATGTTGCCGTCGTGATCGTAGGAATACAGTTCCTTCCACTGGCCAACTTCCGTACTGCTGAGGCGGTTGCTATGAGGCCGGTCAGAGTCGCCATAGCGATACTTGCGCGCCCAGTTCCCGTGCGGTGCTGAGTGCAGCAACTGGAGGATGTTGCCTACTCCGTTGTATTCGTACTGCTCGCGATAGCGATGCAGGGCGTGGCTATCGGAGGGGAGCGGATAGTTCATTCTGGCCACGTCGCCGTGCGTAAGCTGTGGCTCGCCCGGATTCCCGGCGTGCTCGCGGCCTTCGGCCGATATCATTCGGTATATCGCGTCGTACACGTAGTCGTTGCGGGGAGAAACAACTTGGTTCCTGAAATAAACTGTTTCGTGCGCGTCGTCGCGAATCGATGTAATGTTGCCAATCGGATCGAAGGTGTAATGGAGATCCTGCAGGCGCTCATGGTCGTGCTTGCGCTGCGTGTGGAGATGAATCAGCCGAAATGTCAGCGGATCATAGGTGCAGCGTGTGTGCGAGCCGTTGCCGTAATCGATGATTTCGCGCTGCCCTTTCGCGTTGTAATTGATGAAGGTAACAAAGGATGTCGACTCCTTCGCGCCGCGTAAATTCACCGCGAGTGATTCGAGCAGATTCGCCTCGTTATACTTCGGCCGCGCCACGCTCGAGTCAGGAGTAGTCAGCGTGATGGCCCGATTGAGCGCGTCGTAGGTGGTTGTCGTGGTGAAGACGTGAGGCTCGAGTTCCGGCGACTGCGACCAATCCACTTCGTTCCGGTAGTCCTCAAGTAGCTGGTGCTTGCTCCTGAGCAGATTGCCTTTGAAGTCATAGTGTTCGTTGGTGATAATTCCCGCTGCATCGAACTGGCGGAAGGGCTTGTTCCTGAGGTTCAGAAGGAAGTCGTGGGGCTGGCCTTCTCCGTAGACGACGCGCTCCGCCAGGATTTCGTCCTGGTGGGCGGTACGAACGTAAAAGTTAGTGGGCCGATGCAGGGCGTCGTATTCATGACGGAACCGGTGTGAGCGGCTATCCCACGACAACAAGAGTTTGCCGAGGATGTCGTGGAGCGTCCATCGCGTTCCCGCGTCGATGCTGATCTGACGAAGACGTGTACTCAGCATGTCGTAGTCATACCGCATTGCGACGCGGTCGAGAGCGTCAATGACGGCGCGCTGGTTGTTCTCGATGTCCAGTTCAGAGCGCGTGGCGAAATGTTGGTCAACTGGAATGCCTTTTCGCTCGAAGCGGTTGTGTGCCAAAGTCAGGAATGTTCGTCCCAGCGAGTCGAGGTACAAGATAGTTGGCGTATTCGCGTGAACGCTGGTCTTGATGGCAGCTTGTTGTTCGTCGCTGCCGAGTTGGCCCTCGATACGCTGGTCGTACCAGGTCGGCAGATAGTCAGCGTGAGGTAGTTTGGAAAAGAAATCACCGACGTCTGGATCCCGCGCCGGATGGCTTTCAAGGACGGTGTCATTGACGTCCCAATTTTCCTGGCGCCAGGGATCAAATATGACTTTTTCGTACGTCCGATTGGGATGCAGCGTTGCAACGACGCGCTCCGTCGGATCGTAAAAGAGAATTGGGCTGACTCCCACGATGCTGGCAAACTGAAACGTGTGGGAGACGCTAAAAAATGGCTCATACTGGCGAACCGGTTTGCCTTTGTTATTGAAGATGGTCCAGCCGGTGCCCACCCAGCGCGGATTCACTTCCGGTCCATGATTTGTCAGCGGGCCCGGTTC
>JBAPOI010001035.1:0-2355 GCA_049279555.1 Candidatus Sulfotelmatobacter sp. | reverse complement strand
TAATTCCCTGTTCGCCCGAGGATCGTCCGGGGCGATTTTCAACACCTCACGCCAGGCATCCACGGCTGCGTCGGCCCGCCGCAGGTGGCCAAGCGCAATAGCGTAGGTTCTGCGTGCTACAACCTGTTTGGGGTCGGAGTCGATGGCTTTGCGAAAGACGTCGAGAGCGGATTCGCTCTGCTGCGATGTCATGTACACGATTCCCAACATCAGCCAAGCCCGTGTAAACTTTGGATCCAATTCCACGGCCCGCTTGAATGCGATCATGGCAGCCGAACGATCACCTAGTCCTAGGGCATTGCGGCCATCACCTTCCAACTGGGTCGCATCGGGAGAGAGGCTCGGCGGCAGTCCCGCAATACCGCTCATGAACTCGCGCAAACGCGCCACACCGGAGGCATCTAGAAGAACCGGCGCCCTGGAGAACGATGTCTGCATGTACTGGTTAAGATCGTTCTCCAGGTTCTTGAGGAAGCTCCGATAATCTTCGAACTCGGCGACCGGAACTTCGTGCTGCTTAATCAGCAGCCGGCGCTTCGCGATGAGCACTCCCTGATCCTGGAATAAGAGGCGCGGTATTCCGCGAAGTCGTACTTCAAATCCACATTGGAGGGTGTCTGCGGCGTATAGCCCTTGGGCAGCTCCACTTTGGAATCTGAAATCGTCTCAAGGGGAACGCCAAGCCAGATCGGGTACTTTGCATCGTCTCTGAGCGGCGGCATGAAGAACGGCAATCCAGGAACAGTAAAGTGATGATCGTTCTTCCAGTCGGGATATTCTTTCCGGTTGTAGGAATAAGAAAAGTGAAAAGGTTCATCAATCACTTCAGGCGTACTCGCACTGACATCGTTGACGGTGCCCGAATAACCCAATCGATACGAAATCTGCTGCACCAAGTCCTTCCACTGGGGTTGTGGCACACGGCGGAAGGCCGCACGCATCAAAACTTCGCTCTCTCCCCGAGTCGTGTCCTCAACTTTGGCTTCGAACGTGCCGTTGTCGCTCAGCCTTCCATCGATTGTGAAGGCTTGCGTAGTGGGGAAGGGCGGATCGGCGGGCGTGGGCACGAGTTGTATTGACTTGTCTCCCAACATAACCAACGCCTGCTTGTCGCGCAGACGCGCAACCAGATAGCCTGCAGGCGCAACCTCTACGGTGCTATCAAGCCAGATAGCTTCTTTGTCTTTGCTCCGCGGCAGGTAGCCAATAATGTGGTCGAATTGCGCCGGCGACGGAATGTCAGGATCGAGTTGCCGGCTGGAATTGATGAGTGCCGGATAGAGCGTAACGCCGGAAGCCTGCAGCAGAGAGGCGAGCAAGGTGTGCTTGTCCTTGCAGTCGCCGTAGCTGTTGCTGAGGACATCGTCGGCCGCATGCGGTTGATATCGCCCGATGCCAAACGCGATTCCGATATAGCGGTACTGCAAGCTGACAAAGTTGTATATGGCTCGCAGTTTGGCGGCATCATCCGCCATACCCTTGGTGAGTTCGGCCGCTTTGGCGCGGACGGCGGGGGTTGGCTCAATCCGATCTTTTTGTAGATTCCAGTACCACCGGCCGACATCTTCCCAGCTTTGAAAGCTGCTGATTTGAACGTCAGGCGGAGGAAGTCGCCCGAGCGCTGCTTCCGTTTGTTTTTTCTCATCGCTCCCCGGCTCCGTGACGTTCTGCAGCTTTGAGTAGGTCCACGTGTATTTGCGGGAGCCCTCCTCCGTGGCGATGGTTTGGGTCGCTTGCGGTCCCTTCGCTTTGACCGCGCGGGCCGCAGGTACGCTGATCTCCAGGCGCTCCCCTAGCACAATGCCTTCGTGGTGAAAGCTATATTCGAACCAGAATTGCCCCGGAATCAGCGGCTTCGTCCCCCGCCAGTGGGCCTCGTATTCGAGAACGTCTTCCTTGCCCAATCCTTTGACCGCGACGTGTTTCTCCCACAGATCGCTATAGAAGGGGGCACTTCGCGTAATTTCCGAATCCAGATCCTGCACATTGTCCGGCGGCGTAATCAGGATGCTGCCGTCGGCCTTGCGCACACGAACGTAATCAATCTCCACTGTCTGAGTAGCGGACTGATATGGAAAGGTCAGTAACCCCCACTGTTGCACTCCGGCGTCGGTCTGCACGCGCACGCGGCTCGTTTGTTCACGGGTAAAGTTGCCGTCGTTGTCGAAGGCAACCCTGGTCGACATCTCCTCGATGATGGGCCTTCGCCGGTCTCGGGTATCCGCGCGTTGAATGTCTCCTCTGTCTCTTTCGCTTTTCGCCAGTACCCCTGCGCAACGCTCGGACCTTGCACCCATATCTCACCTACTTCATCAGCGCTACATTGCCGTAGCGAATCCGGGGAAACAATTCGCA
>JBAPOI010001034.1:0-7050 GCA_049279555.1 Candidatus Sulfotelmatobacter sp. | reverse complement strand
CAGCTGAAGCATCCCTAGCCGCGTTTCCGAAGTGTGGGGCTGGGATTTGACTCTCCATCGATCATGACTACAGCCCTGAAAGGGCAAAAGAATGCAGCCCATGGCGCAAGCCGTGGGTATCCGGAGTCTAGGAGAAACCAGCCCCGGCAGGGCGGAAGAAAGGCGCGCGCGGGGATGGATATCAATTATGGCCACACCCGCCGTGCAACCGGATTTGTTATGCCCACACCCTCAACTTCGCTGGCGCCAAGATGGCCGCGCGAAAGGTGTAACGATTCCCTTATTCTTCGGTAACTTTCTTTTGAAACTTATCCTGCTAACTTGAACTGAGGCACGCGCCTTTCGACCGCATCGGTGTCGAAATCAATTTCTCTGCGAGGGACCATGAAGCGATTTGCAATCGTTGTTTCCATTTCTGCGTCATTTTTGTTAGCAGGGGCTGTATCTGCTGTTGCTCAAGACGAGCACCGGGAACGAGAAGAGGTGCGCAAAGAAGAACATCACGAAGCCCATGAAGAAAAGAGGCACGAGGCGCATGAAGAGCGACACGTAGCTCATGAGGAGCGCGTTGCACATGAAGAGAGGCGCGTGGAGCTTCGGCGAATTTCAGATGAACATTTTCGCGCGCACTTTGGACGTGAGCACTACTTTGCCGTTGGGCGCGTGTCTATGGTAGCGGGCCATCCGCACTTCGCGTATGGCGGCTACCGGTTCGAAATCGGACAGCCCTGGCCTGCTCGATGGGCATACACCGACCACTGCTATATCGATTTCGTCGGAGGCCAGTATTTTCTGTTTAATGCGAGGTACCCGGGAGTGCGGGTTGCGGTAACCTTAGTGCCTTGAAGAAAAGTTGACTCCGCCGGGTGGCCCATCCTTGCGTTTTGTGCAAGGGTGGGATTCCCGAATGCGAACGCTACAGGATTTTGTTTTGATCTCTTCATCTCTCCGGTTCGCGCTTCGAATAGGGTGAAGAAATGCCCACCGGTCTCAAGCGCAACTCCGGCCATCCCGAACGAAACCAATGCCTTACGCAAAAAACCTGATACTCAAGGTCTTGACAACTTTTCGCAGGAACGTACACTCGTAATCCCCCTGTCATGCTGAGCGAAGTGGGATTGTCCGAAGGACAATCCCACCAGCCGAAAGCCTGCCCTGAGCTTGCCGAAGCATCCCCGCGTTCGCCGCCCGCCCCGCTTCCGCTTTGTCATCCCGAGCGGAGCGTGAGCGTCCGAAGGACGGTCACGCGGAGTCGAGGGACCCCATCCCCGTCGATATCCAGCAGCGGCCCGTCAGGGAGTCCTCTGAGATCTCCGGCCAGGCGCCCCATCTTTCGCGTTCTTTGCAGTTCCACAAATCCCACCTTGCGAAGCATCTCCCGCGCGTATCGCGAATGCGAGAGGGCTCAAAGGCGTCGTGCACTCCTGCTCGCCATGTCTTGCTGAACGAAGTGGGATTGTCCGGAGGACAATCCCACGCAGTCGAAGCATCCCTGCCCGCGCCCCCGAAGTGTGGGACAGAGATTTTGACTCTCCATGGGTCGTGATCCAAGCCGGGCTATTCCGCGCGGGTACAACCTCTTGATAGATCACACCCAGCCCCCGCTCAACTCTCAAGGGCGACCACAATATCGGTCGTGTAGGAGATGCCAAAATCCATGAACCCCTGCCATACCCGGACTGCACCCAGCAGATGAGACAGACTTTGATTCACCCCGGAGAGCGTGTAGTTCAGATTGCCCGAGGCGCCGGCCGAGAGCAGGACGTTCGCGGTGGACTGCGCTGCAGAAATGTTTAGCGTCACCTGCACGGAAAAGACCTGATCTCGCTGAAAGGAACCAAACACCGTGTTATCGTCGATGCGCACACTGTTGTCCGACATAAAATCCAGGTGCAAAAACGGTGTACTGATCGTTTCGAAACTAATCGACAATACAGCGTTTTCGTTGCCAAGGGGGGGCGGGCTAGCGGCGGTTGGTATAACTATCGCTGCCGAAAAGCTGTAAACGCCGTCGCCGGGGGCTTCTGTCAGCTGTCCCAAGAAACTTGCCTGCACGGGACTTGCGCCAGGACGACTGATCTGCATCCACTTGTTCGTATGGGGAAATGGAGGATCAACGACAAGTACGCTTCCGCATTTTGATGGATCAGCACCTGACAGATCATCAGCACATGACTGCTGAACGATCGCTGTTCCTACGGCCTGCTGGGCTGCCGGCTGCTGCTGGTCCGCCGTGGGATCGAAGTTCGACTGGAACAATATAGTCGGAATAGTCAGGAACACTATCTTGCCAAGAAGAGTGATATTGTAGCCGAGTCGGTAGATCCAGGCGTCGGTGTCACGTATCGCTAAATCGACATCGATTCCGGCGAAAATGTTGCCCACCGGCAAGTTCGTGAGGGCATTGATTCCAGTGGCAAAGTGGGTGGGACGCCAGGCCCCCACGGTAAAGCCGGCGTTGATCGATTGATCCTGGTCAAAGATCGAACTGAGGGACGCAAACGGCGCCCACTCCTCCAGGGAAAATCCGACGCTAAAGCTCCCGGACGGCCTCGGGATAGCGAATCGGTTAATTGCCCAATTCAACGGTCCCGAATTCTGCGGTCCCGCCATGTCCGGTAGGAAAGACACCGTCTCCGAGAGCCACTGCGATGCACTGTTTCCCTCCAGGTTCGCCACCACTACACCGGATAGGACCAGAAGAAATTGCTGATCATAGATGCTCGCAGGCGGATTTTCTCCCACGGCGAGAGCAGCCGGTGTAATGAGCCAGTTCTGACCCGCAAAATCGGTGAGCACCGTCATTGTGAATTCTCCTTAGCCTTGACTACATAGTGATCAAGTCGGGAGAAACGTTTCATGCTGAGTGCACCACCTGCGGGAGGCTCCAATAGTCGGAACTTTTCGAGGTTCTCGGGCGTACAATTTCTTAGCGTCCTAGGGAGTGGCGTATCCTTGATACACCATTTGAACTAGGCGTACCTCGCAAGTAAGTGGATGGCGCGTAACAAACCGGCGGCGACTGCTGAGAACATTCACTTCTCGCACGACTCGCGAGCGATGCGGTGCCCAAGGTACTATTCTGATCGGCGAACAAAACTAGATTGTCCTCACGCCTGCCCTTTGAGATTTTTGCGAAAGAGCCTACCCTGAGCTTGCCGAAGACTAGGATTCCACAAATCCCACCCTTCCAGGGTTTTGCCCTGCGCAAGCCCGACCCAGACCCGCATTCACCCCGCCAGCAACGCCACTCCCGCCGCCACCAGACCAACGGCGATCCAGCGGCGATGGTCAACTCGTTCGTGAAGAAATATCTTCGCGGCGATAGCGTTGCCAATAAAGGTTAGGGAAGCGGCGGCAGGAGCCACCAGACTCACATCTCCCCACGAGAGCGCAAACAGCAAACTGAAAAACGCGACGGCCATG
This sequence comes from Candidatus Sulfotelmatobacter sp., assembly GCA_049279555.1. Lineage (GTDB taxonomy): Bacteria > Acidobacteriota > Terriglobia > Terriglobales > Acidobacteriaceae > Sulfotelmatobacter. The sequence continues at coordinate 3,624 of JBAPOI010001034.1, read as the reverse complement.
GCGGTGACGCCGAAGAGAAAGTTCGGATTCGCGAGCGTACGCCCGATCACCACGCCCAAACCCGCCCGTCGTCGCAGGGCCCCTACATCCCCAACCTTCTTCATCGCACGGGCCAGAAGTATGTCACCGACCACGGACGCGAAGACGATGGCGAGAATTGCGCTCCAGGTATAGACGAATCTCATAGATTGCTTGTCATCCTGAGCAAGCGTTCTTTGCGCAGCGAAGGATCTGGGCGAGCCGCGCGATGTGTCGCGTCTTTTGCGACACAATACTCGCGCGTTTGGCTCGCTTCCTTATCGACTCCTCCTGCCGTTCTCATCGCTCGACCCCGCTGGTGACTGGGGCTTCTGTTTCTTCGTTTTTGTGCGATGGATGATCATGTGTCGTGATCTCCGGCCCTCCCGCAATAAATCCCACTCCCCCTGTTATCAGGGCGATCCCCGTCCAGCGTAGCGGACTGACGTGCTCGTGCAGAACGAATCTCGCGACCAGGGCGAGTATCACGTATCCCAGCGACGTCGCGGGCAGAACATAAGTAAGATCGGCCCACGAGAGGGCAGTCATGTAGGTGGCGAAAAAAGCGAGCAGAAGAAGTATCCCGATTGCGACCCACGGATTGAGCACGGCGAAAATAACACTTTGCAGCCGGCCAACCGAAATGCTGCCGACTTGCTTCATGCCGTGCGAAAGCATCGAGTCCCCAGCCGCAGCGAAGACCGTGACACCGGCCAGCACAAGATACTTGCGAAAGTTCACTGGAAGTTTAGACGCTGGTAGTTTCGATTGTCATCCTGAGACAAGCGTTCTTTGCTTGGCGAAGGATCTGGGCGAGCCGCGCAACGTGTCGCGCTCTTTGCGACACATAATGGCGCGTTCGGCTCGCTTCCTTATCACGCCTTGGCGAGTTCCGCAGCCTCGTCGCTGTGCTGCTTCACCATCTTGTTCCGCTGCGAGCGCAACTTGAGGAATGTTTTCGCTTCTTTGTAAAGGCGTTTGCGGTCGTTGCTGTTGAATGCCGCCTTCTTCAGAATGCGGAACACAGCCTTGGGCCGGAAATAATATTCGTCGTAGAAACGGTGAACCGCCGAAAGAATGTCATCCGCCGGCAGCCCGGGATATTGGATGTGCGCCAGCTGGTGCCCGCCCTCATCCACCATTTTGTTGTCGCCAACCATGAACCCATTCTTCACCGCATAGTCATAAAGCTCGGTCCCAGGATAAGCGTGCGCCACGGAAACCTGAATGGTTTCCACGTCCAGCTCCTTCGCGAAAGCAATCGTATTGTTAATGGTCTCGTGCGTCTCACCAGGAAGACCCATGATGAAGTCGCCGTGGACCACCAAGCCCAGCTTGTGACAGTCTTTGGTGAACTGCCGCGCTCGCTCGATGGTGGCACCCTTCTTGATGTTCTTGAGAATCTGCTGATCGCCCGATTCGTAGCCCACGATCAGCAGCCGGCATCCGGCTTCTTTCATGGCTTTCAGCGTTTCGTAGTCGGTGGTCACGCGCGAGGTGCAGGACCAGGTCAGCCCCAGCGGCTTCAGCTTGGCGCACAACTCGATCGTCCGCGCCTTCTGAATGTTGAAAGTATCGTCATCAAAGAAGAATTCTTTTACTTCCGGCCAGTACTGTTTGACCTTGGACATTTCGGCGGCAACGTCGTCAGTCGAGCGTTTACGCCACGGATGTCCACTCAACGTCTGCGGCCACAAACAGAATGTGCACTGCGCCGGGCAGCCCCGGGTGGTGTACAGCGAGACGTAGGGATTCAACAAGAACGGCACGTTGTAGCGCGTAACATCGAGGTCGCGCTTGTAAACGTCGGTGACGTGCGGCAGAGCGTCGAGATCCTGAATTTGCGGCGCATCGGGATTGTGTACGATCTTGCCGTCTTTCAAATACGAAATGCCGGCAATCTCCTCCAGCAGCTTGCCCTTGGCGTAATCCACGACGGCGTAATCGAATTCCTTGCGCGCGACGAAATCGATCGCCGGGCAATCGCGCAGCGATTTTTCTGGAAGCACGCTAACGTGCGGCCCCACGAACGCGATCTTCATCGTGGGATTCGCGGCCTTGATGGCCCGGGCCAGCCCGATGTCGCCCGGAAACCCTGGAGTGCTGGTGAAGAGCACAAGAAATTCGTAATCCTTGGCAATCTCGATGGTCTGCTCGGCCGAAATATAGTGTGGAGGCGCATCGAGCAACCGCGCGCCCTCCAACATGCCAGCCGGATAAGCCAGCCACACCGGATACCAATAACTCTCGATTTCGCGGGTGGCGGGCCAGCGGGAGCCAGCGCCCCCGTCAAAGTTTTCAAAGGACGGCGGGTTCAGAAACAGCGTTTTAAGAGGCATATTGAGTGAGTCTTTATTTTAACATCCACGGGTGATCGACGTTGCCCAAAACCAGTGTTTATGCAGGTTCTTCGTTGAGTACATGGTTTGATGCAGCGAATGGGGAAAAGAGGCATTCTCCGTATTTACTTCTCATTTTATTTGCCCTTATTGCCTTATTTACCCATGGCCCACTTTTCTAGATCTCCGGTGGCGCGGAGGAGGGCGACTTGGCTGCGCTCGAGTTCGAAGGTGACGTCCTGCAGCGTGATGAGACGCTCGCTGGCGATAGAACTGGCGTTGTCGAGATCGTGCAGGTTTGCGCCGGAAGACTCCATGCGGGTTTGAATGGCTTCGATGTTTTTCTGGGCTATCTCATACTCGAGTTCGGCCACGTCACGCGCGGCATGCATCTGAGTCACGGAGCGCTGCAGTCGCAAGGTTTCTTCCGAGAACTGGTTCCGCGCAGCTTCCGCCTGCTTGGTTGCCTTGAAGGCCTCCGACTCAGCCTCCTGGACCCGGGCGTGCTGGGCAAGATTTACGAAAGGCAAGTGGATGGCTACGCCTACGGTCGCATTATTGGGCTGGAAGCTGCCGGCCGTATAAAATTTTTGATAGTTGTTGTAGGTGGCGAGGTTGGCGTATTGAGCTGCGAAATCTATGCTTGGCCACAGTGATCTGCGTTCACCTTTTACCTTCAAGTATTGCGCGCGCGCATGTTCCACGGCTGCCTGAACCGCGGGATTTGCGTCGGTCGCTTTGTCCGTTGACTGTTCTGATTGTTCTACGGCTGGGAACGCCGGAACAGACTCCGCGTTAATTTCGAAAGAGACTGCTGGCAGACCCGTGAGCCGGGAGAGATGTTCGCGCAGAACATCGGCCGCGCCGCCCGCTTCGGCAATTCGCAAGCGCACGCGGGCTACGGACAAGCGAGCTTTGCTGTCGTCAAGAGCGCTATCGATTCCTTCTTTAACGCGCTGAGCAACCGCTGATTCAGTTTTGACGGCGGCTGCCTCCGTCTCGCGCAGGCGAGTCGAACGCTCCTCCCATTTCGCTAGTTCGGTATAGCTCAACACGACGTCTTGAATAATCTGATTACGCTGGTCTTTCGTGCGCAAGTTTGTCACTGCGACCTCCGACTGCGCGGCGCGAATGAAATCTTTCAATGCAGGATTGATGAGCGCCGATTGCGCAGTCACGTTGAAGAGCGATGGGGCCGCGCCTTCGAGACTGAGGGGAAATCCATCGGACCAACCGATTCCAGCTCCTGCATTCAGTTGTGGGATGT
>JBAPOI010001033.1:0-7291 GCA_049279555.1 Candidatus Sulfotelmatobacter sp. | reverse complement strand
CGGCAGCGGCATCGCCAGCGTCGCCAGCGATTTCGAAATGGTCCTGGGCCGACCCTTGCTTCTCGCTCGCTTGCTGGAACTGCTCAACCTTCCCGGCGGCGTGAAGCCCACGCCGCAGCATCTGGCCGCGGTCGCGCTGTTTCCCCGCATTATCACCACGAACTATGACGGATTGTTCGAGTCCGCCGCGCAACAATTGAACTCCGGTCATGCGCTCGTCCTCGGACCAAATCTTCCCGAGCCCGCGCCGGAAAAATTCATCTGGAAAATTCACGGCGATCCCAGCCGCTCCGACGTTCTCGTCGTCAGTGAGGCCGACATCGAGAAGTTCGGCACATTCACCTCTACGCTCCTAGCGAATCTCCGCCCGGTCTTGTCGCAGGGGCCGCTGCTCATCGCCGGCACCAGCCTGCGCGATCCCAGCATCATGCGGCTCTTTCACGAATTGCGCGGAGGATATCAAGGATATTGGCCGGTCCCGGTCGGCAATCCTCTCGCGGTCGAGCGCTGCAAAGCGATGGGACTGCAGGCGCTGCCTCTGCTGCTCGAAGATGTGCTTGGCGCGTTGCTACCGAGAAGGGAATAGCCGTCGTTGAGGCCGGGCGGTTCCATACTCAAGAGAAATTTCAAATGGGATTCGCCGACAAGGGCGGCATAGTTGAGGCCGGGCGCTCAGCCGCGCTTCGTTTGCAGCAACTCCGCGGCGGGTGGCTTGATTCCACGCGCGGAGAAAATGCGCGGGCGCAGTCCATGAGCACGGTTTGCGTCGCTCCCTATTATTAGTGTGACGATTATTTAGTGTGGCGTGGAGGCTCGAAAGTGGTATGGCGATAGCCCTTTGAGATAGTATCCTGACTTTCTCGAACCCAACCCTATGCTCACCGGCGAAATTCGCAGTCAAATTGATCAGATCTGGAATGCCTTCTGGTCGGGCGGCATCTCCAACCCGCTCGAAGTTATTGAGCAAATCACCTACCTGCTTTTTCTCAAGCGGCTGGACGAACAGGAAATTGCCGAGGAACTGAAGGCCAATCGCGAAAAGAAACCGATGCAGAAGCGGTTCTTCCCCGAAGGTAAGGACAGCAAGAAGCGTTCTTTTCAGGATTACCGATGGAACCGCTTCAAGAACACAGATCCTCGCGATATGTATGTAGTGGTCAGCGAGCACGTCTTCCCCTGGCTCCGCACTCTGGGCGGCAATGGCACAACCTACTCCAAGCACATGGAGGGCGCGCGCTTCACCATTCCCACGCCCGCGCTGCTGGCTAAAGTTGTGGACATGATCGACAAGGTCCCGATGGAAGACCGGGACACAAAGGGCGATCTCTACGAATACATGCTAGGCAAGATCGCCAGCGCCGGGCAGAACGGGCAATTCCGCACGCCGCGCCATATTATCCGGCTTATGGTGGAAATGGTTGAGCCCAAGCCCACGGACATTGTCTGCGATCCGGCCTGCGGAACATGCGGGTTTCTCGTGGCCGTGGGCGAATCGCTACGTGAGCGGCATCCCGAAGTGATGACCAATGCCAAACTGCGGCAGCATTTCCATCGTGACCTGTTCCACGGCTTTGACTTTGACAACACCATGCTGCGGATCGGTAGCATGAACATGCTGCTGCACGGCGTAGAAAACCCGGACGTGGTTTATCGTGATTCACTTTCCCAAGCGGGCGAGGATGAAAAATATACGCTGGTGATGGCAAATCCCCCGTTCGCCGGATCGCTTGATTATGAGAGCTGCGCCAAGGACTTGCAGCAGGTGGTCAAGACCAAGAAGACCGAACTGCTTTTTCTGGCGCTCTTTCTGCGACTGCTCAAACCGGGCGGCCGAGCTGCCGTCATCGTGCCGGATGGAGTCCTCTTCGGATCGAGCAATGCGCACAAAAGCCTGCGAAAGATGCTCATCGAGGATCAGAAGCTCGATGCCGTGATCTCGCTGCCCGGTGGCGTGTTCAAACCCTACGCTGGAGTCTCCACCGCCATCCTGCTTTTCACCAAGACCAACTCCGGCGGCACCGATCACGTATGGTTTTACGACGTGGAAGCGGACGGCATGTCTCTGGACGACAAGCGCACTCCGCTGTTGAGCGAAGACAAACTGGGCGCAGTTCCAAAGACCGCGCTCACCACCGATGAGCACACCAAGAACAACCTGCCCGACATCCTTGCCCGCTGGCAACAACGCGAAGGCAGCGAGCGCAAGCGTCCGCGCACCGCGCAGAGTTTCTTTGTGCCTAAAGCCGAGCTTGTGGCGCAGGGCTATGACCTTAGCCTCAACCGCTATAAAGAGGTCGTGCATGAAGAAGTCTCTCACCGTGCGCCGAAGGAAATTCTTGCCGATCTCGCTAAGTTGGAGGTGGAGATTCAGCGGGGGATGAAGGAGTTGGAGGGGATGCTGAAGTGAGCGTGTTGGAGAGAGTTGCACTAAGCGAAATCGCGACCTCTGTGGACTATGGGGTCACCGCTTCTGCGACAGAGCAACCTCTCGGGCCAAAGTTTCTGCGCATCACTGACATCCAAAATGGCTCGGTGGATTGGGACCGTGTCCCTTGGTGTGAATGCGATGACGGAACCGCCGCAGGAGGTCGTCTGAAACAAGGCGACATTGTTTTTGCGAGAACCGGAGCAACTACCGGCAAAAGCTTCCTGATCCGCGACTGTCCATCGAATGCGGTGTTTGCGTCCTATCTCATTCGCGTTCGGTTGGGCGACAGGGCGGACTCACGATATGTAAGTCACTACTTCCACACGCCTGATTATTGGGCCCAAATCTCGGCGAGTGCGCGCGGTGTCGCCCAGCCCGGAGTAAACGCCTCCACTCTAAAGGCTCTCAAGATTCCCTTGCCACCGATCGCCGAGCAGCGCCGGATTGCGGAGGTGCTGGATCGTGCGGAGGCGTTGTGGGCCAAGCGCCGCGCCACCCTCGCCCAACTTGATACCCTCACCCAATCAATCTTCCTCGACCTCTTCGGCGACCCCAACTTCAATGAAAGGGATTGGCCCCTTTGCAGAATTGGCTCGGTAATATCCGACCTTCGAGGAGGCGCGAATCTGGCTCCCGACGACTTTGTGGAGAGTGGTTTTCCCATTCTTCACAAAGGTGCTATCAAGCCGAATGGTGAAGTCGCACTTGATGCGAAAAAGAAGACGTTTGCCACGTCAGAATACGCTACAGCGAATCGCCGGTGTCAGATCGACCGTAGGTACTTGGCTGTCACTCTTCGCGATCTTGTTCCAACCGGCCCAAGCATTGGCCTAATTGCAAACCTTCAAGATGGCCCGTTCGACGGCTATCTACTGGCGCAGGGGGCATACGGGTTCCGTGTGGACTCGAGTAAGGTCACACCGGAGTATTTGGTATTCCTATCGAACATGCCGAGTTTCCGCCACGTGCTTCGCAAGTATGCCGTTGGCAGCACGCAGATCCATATTCGTACCCCTGTTTATCTGGATATCATGATTCCGATACCGCCGCTTTCGGCCCAGCATGAGTTTACCCGTCGGGTCGTGGCAGTGAAGCGGTTGGGAGTGACTCAGCGGTCGACGTTGAAAAAACTGAACGGGCTGTTTAGCTCACTGCAAACTCGCGCTTTCGTCGGGCAGCTCTAGACTATCGATTCATGAAGAACGAAACGGCATTTCACGCGCCACTGCATCCTCTTGATACCGAGGAGCATACGGTCGGTTGCCGTCATACACAGCCCGAAATCTGCTCTAAGAATTGCATGCCGAAGAAATGCGCGTTCGTGAATGCCGATAACATTTGCTATGCCCCGCCGCAGTCGTGGCCCAAGCAATTCCGAAAGCTGAAAGGGGAGAAGAAATGACTTCGCGCACGCCCTGCTTGGAGAACAGCAGGTGAGCAACTTTAGCTTTCTCCAAGCGGAATGGCCGCAGCTCTTTGCCGAAGGGCAGAAGGCTGAAGCACTGGTCGTCCCCGACCCGCGTACCGCTTGTTTCTATGCCCGGCGGACGCTGGAGCTAGCGGTGACGTGGCTCTACAAGAGCGACTCCGCGCTCAAGTTGCCCTATCAGGACAATCTCAGCGCGCTCATCCACGATCCGAGCTTCAAAGCCGCAGTTGGGCAGAAAATCTTCATCAAGGCAAAGCTGATCAAGAATTTGGGCAATCTGGCCGCGCACAGCCACAGACCCTTGCAGCAACTGGACTCAATGACCGCCGTGCGCGAGCTGTTTCATATCTGCTTCTGGCTGGCACGCACCTATGGCAAGGCCGCCAAGCCAGCGGACGGGCTGACGTTTGATCCGCTGCTACTGCCCAAGACCTCGCCCGTCCCGCCGCAAACGCTGGCCCAGCTTCAGCAACTTGAATCGCAACTCGCGGAAAAAGATACCAAACTCACCGAACTGCTGACGGGTAAGGCCGCTGTCGTCGCTGAGTTGGGGGCCGAACTGGAACGGCTGCGAGCCGAGATCGCCGCCATCAAGAAACAGAACGCGGAGACGCCGGATACCCATAACTACTCCGAGGCCGAAACCAGAGACTACTTCATTGACTTGCTCCTCAAAGAAGCGGGATGGCCGTTAGACAAGAAGCAGGACCGCGAGTACCCGGTTACCGGAATGCCCAACGAGAAGGGTGAGGGCTTCGTTGATTACGTCCTCTGGGGCGATGACGGCAAGCCCCTCGGACTGGTGGAGGCGAAGCGCACCAAGCGCGATGCCCGCGTGGGCCAGCAGCAAGCGAAGCTCTATGCCGATTGTCTGGAGAACCAGTTCGGCCAGCGTCCGATCATTTTCTACAGCAACGGGTATGAGCACTGGATCTGGGACGACCTGAATTATCCTCCGCGCTCAGTCCAAGGCTTTTATGCCAAAGACGAGTTAGAGCGGCTGATACAGCGGCGAACCACTCGAACCTCGCTGGGTGCGACCGAAATCAACAAAGGCATTGTGGAGCGGTTCTATCAAGAACGGGCAATCCGGCGCATTGGAGAAGCCTTCGAGAAAGACCACGACCGCAAGGCTCTGGTCGTGATGGCAACGGGCGCGGGCAAGACCCGCACGGTGGTTGCGTTGTGCGATCTGATGATGCGCTGCAACTGGGTGAAGCGTGTTCTGTTTCTGGCCGACCGCGTCGCGCTTGTGAAACAAACAACGCGTGTCTTCACGCGCTTCTTGCCTTCGGCATCAGCCGTGAACGCGATGGAGAATCCCGAGCAAATCGCGGACGCGAGAGTACTGGTTTCCACGTATCCGACCATGCTGCGCCTGATTGACGAAACCAAAGACGGCAGGCGGAAGTTCGGGCCGGGGCACTTCGATCTCGTTGTTATCGATGAGGCCCACCGCTCTGTGTATCAGAAGTACCGCGCCATCTTCGAATACTTCGATTCCTTTCTAGTCGGGCTGACGGCGACCCCCACGGACGAAGTGGACCACAACACATACAGTCTTTTCGAGCTGGAAGATGGCGTGCCCACGGACGCCTATGGTTTGGAGGAAGCGGTGCGGGACAAGTTTCTCGTCCCGCCAAGAGCGGTTTCGGTGCCGCTGAGATTCCAGCGAGAGGGTATGAACTATGACCAGCTCAGCGACGAGGAAAAAGAGCGCTGGGATGCGATTGAGTGGGACGAAGACGGCGCTATCCCGAGAACCGTGGAGCCGGAAGCGCTGAATCGATGGCTGTTCAACGAAGACACTGTGGACAAGGTCTTGGAGCAGCTGATGAGATCGGGCGAAAAAGTTGCCGACGGCGACCGCTTGGGCAAAACAATCATCTTCGCCAAGAACCATGCCCACGCACAGTTCATCGCCGACCGCTTTGACAAGAATTATCCACACCAGAAAGGCATCTTCGCACGAGTGATTGATTTTCAGGTCGAATACGCGCAGTCGTTAATTGACGACTTTTCCAACCCGGCACGCGCCCCGCATATCGCAATCTCTGTCGACATGCTGGACACGGGCATTGATATTCCAGAAATCGTGAATCTGGTGTTCTTCAAAATGGTGCGGTCGAGGACGAAGTTCTGGCAGATGGTGGGTCGCGGAACGCGGCTACGACCAGACTTATTCGGTCCCGGACGGCACAAGCGGGAATTTTGGATTTTTGATTACTGCCAGAACCTAGAGTTCTTCAGCCAGAACTTGGGGACGACGTCGGGGGCAACGAACGAGTCCCTCAGCAAGAAGCTCTTTGCCGGTCGCGTGGAACTGATTGCCGAACTGGACAAGCACGACGCGGCGGTGTCCACAGGAAATTTGCGCGGCGAAGTCGCGGAGCGTCTGCGCCAGGAAGTGGCGCAGATGAACGTGAACAACTTCATCGTCCGTCCAAAGCGGAGGCTAGTGGAAAAATACGCGGACGCCAAGGCATGGGAAGCCCTTGGCGTTGATGAGAGGAACGAACTCGTGGGGGACGTGGCTGGGTTGCCGTCGGAACTGGTGGACGAAGACCTAGAGGCGAAACAATTCGACTTGCTGATGTTGCGCCTACAGCTCGGTCTATTGCGGCACGAACGTTCATTCACGCGATGGTGTGAGGATGTTCGTCAGATCGCGGGCGCGCTGGAGGAAAAGGTCAGCATCCCGATGGTACGGGCGGAGCTGGAATTGATCATCGAAGTGCAGACGGATGAGTTCTGGCAGGACATTACGGCCTCAATGCTGGAAGATGTCCGCAAGCGGCTCCGTAGTCTGGTTAAGTTCATCGACAAGACCAAGCGTCAGAATATTTACACGGACTTTGCAGACTTGATTGGCGAGGAGAGAGAAATCGAATTGCCGGGATTCGGAACCGAACACGACGAAGAACGCTTCCGCGACAAGACGCAGCAATTTCTCAGGGCGCATCAGAACGACCCGGTGATTCACAAGCTGCGCTGGAATGAGCCGCTAAGTAAATCCGATCTTGACGCGTTGGAGAAAATTCTGGTCGCAGCCGACGCAGGAACACCAGACGACCTGAGCAAAGTCCGTTCGGGTAGTGGGCTAGGCTTGTTTGTGCGCGGGATGATCGGCTTGGATCGAGAAGCCGCCAAACGAGCCTTCGACGGTTTCCTTGCCGGGAAGAATCTGACCGCAAATCAGATTCAGTTCGTCAATCAGGTGATCGACTACCTGACACAGAGCGGCTGGATGAGGGCTGCTCAATTGTATGAGTCGCCCTTCACGGATTACAGCCCGCGTGGTGTGGAGGGGGTGTTCGACTCAGCGCAAGTAACGCAATTGCTGTCGGTACTCGACGATATTCGGCAAGCCGCTGCTGCATTTTAAAAGTTTTTCCTGTCTTCGCGCGCTCGATCAATCTGCCCTTAGCGCGGGA
>JBAPOI010001032.1:0-23279 GCA_049279555.1 Candidatus Sulfotelmatobacter sp. | reverse complement strand
TAACGACGGGTGGCTCGACTTATTTATCGCCAATGGCCACGTCTACCCGCAAGTCGATAGTATCCTCGGCGGCACGCCTTATCGGCAGCCCATGCTGCTGTTTCGCAATCATCGCGACGGAACCTTTGAGGATGTCTCTTCGGCGCTAGTCAGCATGCCTGTGGAATCGAGGCGTGGCGCAGCTTTTGGCGACATCAACAATGACGGCAACATCGATATCGTACTGCTGAATGTGGGGAAGCCACCCTCGCTACTCATTAATCGTAACGACAGCACAAATCATCGTGTGCTTTTCAAGTTGGTCGGGGTGAAAAGCAACAAAGCTGCAATTGGAGCTCGAGTTACAGTGAAAGCTGGCTCGCTAGTGCAGTTCAGCGAGGTACGCGGCGGGGCCAGTTATCTATCGCAGAACGATTTACGGCTGCATTTTGGGCTGGCGGAAAATAATAAGATGAGTGAAGTAACCATTCGCTGGCCTAACAGTGAAACCGAAGTCCTACACGACGTGCCCACAGATTTCATTTATACGATAGTCGAAGGCGAGGGTATCCAGCAGAAAGTGGCGCTGCCTCCTCTGCCGCAGCGCTGAGATCGAGCGAAGAATTACGCCTGTTCGAGTTGTTGCTGGATCTGCTCCAGCGAGACCCCCTTCGTTTCTGGAACCATGGTCTTTACCCAAATTAGTTGGAGGACCATCATGCCCGCAAAAAATAAGAAGACGTAACCGGGCGGGAACGCAGAAACCATCTTGGGGAAAAAAGTTGTGAGCAAAGCGGCGAAAATCCAATGCGTGAAACTGCCCAGCGTCTGACCCTCCGCGCGGTGACGATTGGGAAATATCTCGGAGATGAAAACCCAAATCACAGCGCCCTGCCCGATCGAGTGGGCCGCAATGAAAGCGAAAATGCAGACTGGCACCATCGACAGATGATTCGTAAAAAAAGCCCATGCCACTAGGCCGAGCGAGGCGATATATCCGAATGACCCAATATAGAGAAGCATGCGCCGCCCCAGCCGGTCGATCAACCAGAGCCCAACAAACGTGAAAATGAGGTTGGTAAGGCCAATGCCAATCGATTGCAGCAAGGCAGCCTTTGCGCCAAGGCCGGTAAGCTCAAAGATTCGGGGAGCAAAGTACAAAATCGCATTGATGCCTGACAGTTGGTTGAAGAAAGCAATCAATATCGCCAACATGATCGGTTTGCGAAGACGTTTCGTCCAGAAATGTCCCGATGATCCCTCTTCGGCAGATGCGGTTAATATCGTGTCCGCCTGAGCTGCGATGTCAGTGGGCGAACTCTCGGGTTGAGCTCGCTGCAAAATCTGTAAAGCGGCTTCGCGGTCGCCTTTCCTGCTCAGCAGCCATCGCGGGCTTTCGGGAAGAGCAATGCAGAACAACGCGTATAGCAGCGAGGGAAACGCCGCCACGCCCAGCATCCAGCGCCAGGCATTTTCGCCGATGCCCGCCAGCAGCGCGTTCGAGACAAAAGCGATAAGGATGCCGAAGACGATATTGAATTGGAACATGCCGGCAAGTCGTCCCCGATGTTTCGGAGGTGCGATTTCCGAGATATACATTGGGGCAACGACGGTCGAGATGCCAATCCCCAGACCGCCGATGACGCGGGCGGCGATGAACGTGGCGACGTTTGGCGCGAGGCCCGAGCCCACCGCGCCAAGAAAATAAAGAACGCCAATCCAAAGCAATGTGGCTTTGCGCCCGAAGCGGTCGGCAGGCCAGCCGCCAATCAGCGAGCCAACCACTGTGCCGTACAGGGCTGAGGCCATTGCGATGCCATGGAGACCAGGGCTAAGAGCCCAAAGCGTTTGAATTGTTTTTTCGGCACCGGAGATAACGACCGTGTCGAAGCCGAAGAGAAATCCTGCGAGCGCCGAGGTGAGCGACCAGAAGAAGATGCGACTGTTCATAGGAGAGTCGCGCTCGATTGTACAGCGTTGCCGACGAGAAGGGGAAAGTCGAGATGGCTTGATCTCGGCACCGGTTGTGCTACCGGCGCACCATTATTGTGTCGAGTGCGCCGGTGTGATCGATTTACGGCAGGACCTGGAAGATCACTCCCACGCCGTTGGCACCCCCCTCGCGCGCTGTTCCATAGAGATTGCCGCCTTTGTCGGAAACCAGGTTGCTGAAAATGTATAGCCCATCGTCGTGTCCCGTGAAAGTGTAGAGCTCGGTATAATTCCACGTGCCGCCTGATGGCGTAAGCTCCCACACCGTTCCGTCATTGTAGGTGCCATCGCAATGGCTTGTGCCATAAAGAACTCCCGACGCGGCGTCGAAGAGAATGTCGCGAAACGCGCCAGAAATACCCCACCCAGCCAGGCCGTATAGCACCTTGAACGTCCAGCTGTTTCCCGAAGGGGAGAGTTCGAAGATCGTGCCGCCACCTCCCGAGCCATCGCCACCATCGGTGGCCGCACCGAAGAGATTGCCCGATGGGTCGAATATCAAACCTGCGTAAGGAGTGCCACCATCAGTCAGCATCTGGAAATTGTGCAAAATTCGCTCTGCCCAACCGGATTGAAGCCGCTTCAATTCAAAGACCGTGCCGTACCCGTACTGGCCACCTGTTGAAGTGGTGCCATAGAGGTTTCCTTTTGCGTCGAGAGTAACGCCGGCAACGGGAACCGTTCCATCGTTGCCACCTCCAAAGCTGTAGAGCACGCTGTGCTGGCCTGCCTTGCTGATTTCAAATACGGTTCCATTGCCTGAGGTCCCTCCAGCCGTAGTGGTTCCATAGAGGTTGCCGAACTTATCCATGGCAAGGCGAGCCTCAGGATTTGCGCCATCCGCACCGCCAGCAAAGCTGTACAGCACAGTTTCCACGCCCTTTGGGGTAAGCCTGAAAACGGTTCCATCACCAGAAGTGCCGCCGGAAAAAGTAGTGCCGTAAAGGTTGCCAGCCGCGTCAAAGATCAGACTGCTCTCGGGATTCGCCCCGTCATTCGTTATGCTTCCAAAGCTGTAGAGCACACGTTCCTGACCGCTCCCATTTGCTCTGAACACAACTCCCGCGCCATGCGCTCCACCACTATTGGTGGTTCCGTAGATGTTTCCCTTCGAGTCGATCGCGAGGCCGGCGAGAGGACCGCTCCCGTCACTTCCAGCAAAGCTATGAATGACATTGAAGGTCTGAGCCTGCAGTCCTGATGCCACGAGCAGGCCCAGGGCCAACACCAAGGCGAATATAAGTTTGCTGATAGAGATTATCGGATTCATGGTCTCGTTACTCCTTCTGAATAGCTTGACGAAAAGATGGCTTGACGAAGGGGTTTCTCTACGCCGGACTCGTGGCGAACGAGGCCTGAACATCGCAGTTTCCTATACTTGGGATGTGATGTCAAGAATACTAAGTTCCTGAGTAGTTCGTTTATAAAGAGGCACGAGTAAGATGCAGACCAAGACACTATGGAATCATGAAAGTGAAGAAATAAAGTGAAGAAATTTGCACGTGCTTGCCCGCAAAACGATGAAATGCCTCAGTCTACAAAGAGGCCGGACGGCGGAACGCACGCCCCGAAGAGGCGAACGTGGAAATGTGAGTTGGGCGGAATACCCCAGTCTGAATCACTCCTCGGTGAGCGGATAACCCTTTTCTCGCCAGTCTCGGATGCCGCCATCCATCGAGACTACGTTCTTATAGCCCATCTTCTGTAGATTATCGGCGGCGAGCGCTGAGCGGAATCCGCCGCCGCAGTAAAGAACAATTTCCGCATCCAGGTCGGACACGCGCGCTTCAATGTCGCGCTCGATTATGCCTTTGCCCAGGTGAATCGCACCCGGCAAATGGTCCTTGGCGAATTCGCTCTCCTCGCGCACATCGATCAAAGTGAACTTCTCGCCGCCATCGATCTTCTTCTTTGTCGCGTCGACATCGGTTTCTCGCACTCGCGTCTTGGCATCGTTCACAATCTTCAAGAAGCGTGGAGGATGTTGCAAGGCCATAACGACTCCTTCTTGATGCAGCTCATCGAAGTAATCCGATAACATCCTACCAACTGCGAATGGATCGCGCATATAGAGTCTGAGGCGAAATTCTCAGTTAGCATGAAAATGTGAGCAGGTATGAATCCATGCGCCGTGTCGGACTCGCCCGCGCGTTGTCGAAGTTGGGATATTGTTCCCGGTCGCATGCCACACAATTAATCCGTAGTGGTCATGTGAGCTTGAACGGCAAGGTGTGCCGCGATCCAGAGGTGCCAGTCTCGGGCAATCACGAGCGAATTGCAGTCGATGGAAAAATTGTCGCGGCGCAGAAAAAAGTCTACCTGATGATGAATAAGCCCCGCGGGATTGTGACCACGGCATCGGATGAAAAGGGACGAGAAACGGTGTACGCGCTGCTGAACGGAGATAGCTCCAAAACAGCGTTACCTTGGGTTGCTCCCATCGGCCGCCTGGACAAAGCCAGCGAAGGCTTGTTGCTCCTGACCAACGATTCCGAATGGGGTGCGCGCATCGCAGCGCCCGAAACACATTTAGACAAGACTTACCACGTGCAGATCGGGATCGTCGTGGACGACGATTTTATCCGGACGCTGACTCGCGGAGTAAAAGTGAAAGACGAAAACGAAAATGAAAATGAAGAAGCGCTGCGAGCCAAGCGAGTTCAGCGTCTACGTGAAGGAGAAAAAAACTGCTGGCTCGAAATTGTTCTCGATGAAGGTAAGAATCGCCATATCCGGCGCATGATGGAAGCGATGGATGTCGACGTGTTACGACTGGTACGCGTTGCGATTGGACCGCTGAAGTTGGGGAATCTTGCGAAAGGGCAGCACCGTCCCCTCATCCCGGAAGAGAAGCGAATGCTCGACCGCGCCATCGGCAGAAAAAGTGTAGAACAACGCTCATGACAGATTTAACTTTCCTTCCTGCGGTCGAGATGGCCGCGCAAATCCGGAAGAGGAAAATTTCCCCGGTCGAACTCGTCGAGGCCCATCTCGCGCAGATCGAAAAACTGAATCCCAGGCTCAACGCGTTCGTTCAGGTTGACACCGAGCGGGCCCGCCGCGCTGCTCAGGCCGGCGAGACAGCAGTCCAGCGAGAAGAGAAACTTGGGCCTTTGCATGGCGTCCCCATCAGCATCAAGAGTTCAATCGGCGTAGCCGGTCTGCGCTGCGAGGCCGGAACCCGTCTGCGTGCGGGGTTTGTAGCGCAAGAAGATGCCCCGCTCGTGACCCGGCTGAAGCAGGCTGGAGCAATTATCCTTGGCACCACCAACACGCCTGAACTTCTGATGGCGTGGGAAACGGATAACCGTCTCTACGGACGCACCAACAGCCCGTGGGATCTCGGCCGCACACCTGGTGGATCGAGTGGGGGCGAAGCGGCGGCGATTGCCGCAGCCATGTCGGCCTGCGGGGTGGGCAGCGACGGCGGTGGTTCCATTCGCATCCCCGCTCACTTCAGCGGTATTTGCGGCCTCAAACCCACGCCAGGGCGAATTCCTTCGACGGGTCACTATCCTAGTTCGGCGGGGCCGTTTGCGTTGCTCGGCGTCGTGGGTCCGATGGCGCGCTCCGTTGCTGACCTGAAAATACTCTTTGAAGTGATGCAAGGGCCCGATGATGGCGACACTTGTGCCGCTCCGGTGTCGGTACGTTGGCCGGACGACGATGAAATGAGGGAGATCAAGATAGGTTGGTTCGAAGACGACGGCCGCACGCCGGTTACACCTGAGACACGCGCTGCCATTCGCACGGCCGCGGAAGCCTTGCGCGACGCTGGATTTCAAGTGGAACACTTTCAGCCCGAAGGACTCGATGAAGCGCGCCGTTTGTGGCACAAATTTTTTGTGGTTGCCGGAGGAATGCTTTTGCGCCCGATGTTCGCAGGCCGCGAGTCTGATCTCAGTCCAATTCTGAAGCAGTTTCTCGATTGGTCGGCCGCCGAGCCCGTGCATACCGGACGCACTTTGCTCGATGCCTGGGTGCGCCGCGATGCCGCTCGCGCAAGCTTCTTTACGCAGATGCGCCGGTATCCCATCTTGTTGTGTCCGGCTGCCGCCATCCCGGCTTTCCGGCACGGGGAGCGCAGTTGGCAGATCGAAGGCAAGACGGTTCACTATCTCGATGCCTGGAGCTATGCGGAGTTTTTCAACCTGCTAGGGAATCCCGCTGCGGTGGTTCCAGTGAGTCACTCGGACGAGGAACTCCCCATCGGCGTGCAGATCGTTGGACCTCCTTGGGAGGAAGAGCAGGTGTTAGCCGTTGCCGCCGTGCTGGAAAAGCAATGCGGTGCGTGGAAGCGCCCCCCGATCGCGTGAAAGGCCAGCCTCGCACGCGCCAACCACGTGATTATCTATCGAGTCCTCAAGAACGAGTTTTTCTTCTCTCTGTGTTCCTCAAGCCCTCTGTGTTTAAATCGTTAATCAAATGATTCCTCGAATTTCAATTGTTCTTGCCGGGATGCTTTTGGCTGGGTTGGGCATCTTCGCGGCTGGTCCCCAATCTCCATCCAAACCGAATCCGGCCGAAGCTGCGCACCTGAATAATCTGGGCGCCGCTTACATGAACCAACAGCTTTTCGAAAAGGGGTTCAAGGCCTTTCAGGAAGCAGCGGCTCTCGATCCCAAGCTGGCGAATGCGCTGCTCAATGAAGGTATCGCTCTGTTGAACCTGCAGAAGATCGATGCCGCCAAGGCGGCGCTCGAAGACGCGCTCAAACAAGATTCAAAGATTCCCAACGCCTGGTATAACCTTGGTCTTCTTGCAAAGAATACCGGCGACGCTGCGGCCGCGATTGCTGCCTTCCGTCACGTAATCGATATCGACGCCAACGACGCCGACACCTGGTATTTCCTGGGATCGGCCTACGTGCAGGATAAACAGTTTCCGCAGGCCATCGATGCGTTTCAGCACGCGCTGCAACTCAACCCGCTGCACGCCTCCGCCGAGTTCGGGTTGTCTCGCGCCTACCAGCAATCGACCGACATCGACCACGCCCGCGAGCACTTGAAGAAATTCCAGTACATCACACAGAACAAGATCGGCGCGCCCATGAGCCTGGCCTACGGCGAGCAAGGACAATACTCGCGCGCGGTCGAATCGCCCTCCGCGGTGTTGAGAGCGCCAGCGCCGATTAAGGTACGGTTTGTGGATGTGACGGCGGAAGCGGGACTTGTGTCGAAGCCATCCGATACCTCCGCTTTCAACCAGCAACTCGGTCCTGGGGCTTGTTTTCTCGACTATGACAACGACGGCAAAATCGATATCTTCGTCACAGACGACGGCGCGCAAGGCGGCATGTCGCTCTATCACAACTTGGGCAGTGGAAAGTTTGAGGACGTAACCAAGAGGGCTGGCATCGACCCGAGCTTGCATGGAATGGGCTGCACCGCCGGGGATTACGACAACGACGGCTGGACCGACATCGCCGTTAGCACGAATGACGGCGTGCTCCTATTTCATAACGAAAAGGATGGCACGTTCAAGGAGAAGGCTGTCTCCGGCGACGCGAACATCGGCGCAAACGACCTCAACCTCGGTCTCACATTCATTGACTACGATCACGACGGCGATCTCGACCTGCTCGTCACCCGCAGCGGTGACAAGGCTGAGTGGGGAGACATGTTCCGAAATAACGGGGACGGAACTTTTACCAACGTATCCGAGAACCTAGGTTTTTGGGACATGGGCTCATCCGGAGGAGAAGGCGCGATTGGAACGGATTACAACAACGATCGAGCTGTGGACATTCTGGTCCCCGGACTCGGAAAACTTACGGACGTCGGGCCGGCTGTTTTGGAAAACCCTCGCGAAGGAAAGTTCGTGGTAAGAAGGCCTTGGTCTAGCCACATGCCTGCGCCGATAGTAGGCGCCAGCGTGCTCGATTTCGATCACGACGGTTGGATGGATGCCGCATTCACTCACTCAGACTGGACGAACGGAAAAAGCGTAAGCCTCTGGCGAAACGATAAGGGTAAGAAGTTCGATCCGGTTGAGTTTCCAAAGGTCGAGTGGCGTAAAGCTTGGGGCGTCGCCGCCATCGACTACGACAACGACGGCTGGGTCGATCTGGTCGCGGTCGGCGAAACCAAAGAAGGCAAGGGCGAAGTCCGGTTGTTCAGGAATCTTGGCGCGGACGGTTTCAAAGATGTCACCGCCGACGTTGGTCTCGACAAGATTCAGCTGAACCAGCCGCGCGCCATCATCACGGGCGATTATGACCGCGACGGCGCGACCGATCTTCTCATCACGCAGAATCACGGACCCGCGGTGCTGCTGCGCAATGAGGGTGGGAATCAGAATCACTGGCTGCGACTTTCGCTCAAGGGGCTGAACGACAACAAGAGCGCCATCGGCACCAAGGTGGAAGTGTTTGCGGGCGGCAATCGGCAGAAGTTCGAGATCGCCGGTTCCAATGGATACCTCGGGCAGAATTCCACTGACATCGTGGTCGGCCTCCGCGACGCGAAAGAGGCAGACATCGTGCGCATGTTGTGGCCCACGGGTGTTCTGCAGGATGAAATCAATGTCGCGGGCGACAAGCAGCAGAATTTTCTGGAGATCGACCGCCGCGGCAGCTCCTGCCCCACGCTGTTTGTCTGGAACGGCGAGCGCTACGAGTTCGTTGCGGACATGCTGGGCGCGGGTGTCGTTGGACACTGGGTTGGGCCCGGCCAGCGCGATATTCCGCGTCCCGTCGAATACATCAAGATCGATCGCAACTTGATTCGCGAAAAGATTTTGCCAACCATCAACGGCCAACGACCGGCGGCGACTCTCAGTTTCCGTTTCATGGAGCCGCTGGAGGAAGCCGTTTATCTCGATCAGGCGCGGCTGTTGGCGGTTGATCATCCGGCGGATGTCGATGTGTATCCCAACGAGTATTTCGCCTCAAACCCGCCGTATCCTGAATTCAAAGTTGTGGTGAGCAAAAGCAAAGACGCGCGTCCACCAGCGGGCGCGTGGGATGAGCATGGCCACAACCTCTTGCCTGATCTGTTGGCGCATCGTTACGTAGGCGATTTCGCATTGACGCAGTTTCAGGGCTTCGCCAAGCCGCACAGTTTGGTCCTCGACCTGGGAGAGGCTTACCGCGGTGGGCCTTTCTGGCTACTGATGCACGGCGAGGTTGAATACTTCTCGGCAAACAGCATGTACGCCGCATCGCAGGCGGAGGTGCATGCGATCACTCCGTACGTCGAAGCGCTGATTGGAAATGAGAGCGGTGCCAGCAGTAAGTGGGTGCGCGTGATGAATGACATGGGCTTTCCCGCCGGCGGTCCACGCACCATGACCGTCGATCTCAGCAGCAAACTGCCCGTGGGTACGAAAAGGATTCGTATCGCTACGAATCTGCAAGTGTATTGGAACAGTATTCTGATCGATCGAACGCCGCAGCCTGTTGCCAATGAGATCCCTCGCCCCGCTCATGAAAGCGCGGAGCTTCGGGATGACGCAGCCGGTGTGAGGACGACGCCAATCCCGCTCGTGCGCGCGGAGCTGGCGAACCATGGATTTCCGCTGAAGATCGAAGGCACGCCTCCGGGTAACGTGCAATATATCTACGAGAAGACAAGCGTGATGGGGCCGTACACGCGCCCTGCAGGAACCTACACTCGATACGGTGATGTCTTGCCGCTCCTCACTGACCTGGACGACAAGTCGGTCGTGTTTGGTTCGGGAGATGAGGTTCGCCTCGATTTCGATCCTTTACACCTGCCTTCCTTGCCCAAGGGCTGGGTTCGCGATTACTTCTTTGCAGCGAACGGCTACGAGAAGGATATGGATTTCTACGCCGCGGAAGGCAATTTCGTAGCGCCCCTGCCGTTTCTCAAAATGGGCGATTACCCATACGAGACAGGCAAGTCGTTCCCCCTTGACGATTCCCATGTCAACTATCTCCTTGAATACAATACGCGGCACATGTCAGGGAATGAGCAGCGGGGATACTGGTTCGACTACGGTTCGTCGAAATAATTCCGGAAAAGGCCAGGGCGACGCCTAGAATTCTTCCGGCCATTTTCTTGCGCCATGGAGCAACGCGAGTATTTCGATCTTGCCGTGGCGGGCACGATATGCGACGAGAAAGGGAGTGGAGGCGATGACGAGCTCCCGCGTTTCGGGAACGCGGCCGGGGCGTCCCGCCGAAGGGTAACGTTCCAAGAGTTCGACCGCGGAAAAGATTCGCTCGAGCATCTTGTCGGCCGCGTGAGTAGATCTTTCGTGGGACCAGTAATCGTATGCGGCGCGTAGGTGCAGCCGAGCCTTGCGGGTCCAAACAATTTTCACTTGCGAGGCCGCCGCCATCTGGAAGCCATGGCTTTGACTTTGCGGTGGTCAATCACTTTCCCCGCATCGGCCTCCGCGATCCCCGCTCTAATTTGCTCGAGGTGCCATCGCTGGATATCCAGATATGCGTGTACTGCTTCGGCCAGAAGATAGGTTCGGTCGCGGTCGAGCGAGTTCGCGAGTTCATCCAGTGCGGATACTTTGTCGGATTCCAGGCGGAAGCTGACGGTTTGTTTTTCCATAATGCAGCATACTATCTCATATTATATCGCAATACAATGTATTCACAATACTGATCGAGAGCAGCTAGCTCCGGAACTCCTTCTTAGCTCTATAAAATCGTTTTAATATTTGACAGTTTTGCCTTCCGCATAATCCAATAGGCGGGACTCATGGAAACCACTTCCGTCGCTGCTCCGTCCGCGCCTCGACTGCGCCGCACCCTCACCCTTTGGGACCTCATTCTTTACGGAATCATCGTCATTCAGCCCACGGCGCCCATGCCGGCCTATGGAGTCTTCAGCAACGCTGGGCAGGGGCACGTGGTTACGTCGATTCTGATCGCCATGGTCGCCATGGTGTTTACGGCCATGAGCTATGGCCGCATGGCGCGGGTGTATCCCAGCGCGGGCTCCGCGTATACATATGTGGGTCGCGAGCTGCATCCTTCGCTCGGCTACGTCACCGGCTGGAGCATGACCATGGATTACATTCTTAATCCGCTGATCTGTACGATCTGGTGTGCCAAGGCGATGGCCGACCTGCTGAGTGGAACGCGCTATCAGATTCCTTACCCGGGGCTGTTGTGGCCGTTAATTTTCGCTGGGTTGTTTACCGCGCTTAATCTGCGCGGAGTGCAGACTTCCGCCCGCATCAATAAGACGCTCTGCGCGATCATGGGTGCCGTGATCCTGGCTTTCTTCTGGTACACCATCCGCTACATCTTCCACCTGCCGCAGTATCCGGAGGCTTATTTTCTGCATCCGTTTTACAACCCGCAAACTTTCACTCTCAGCCGGGTCTTTCACGGAACTTCGGTCGCGGTGCTCACTTATATCGGGTTCGATGGCATCTCCACCTTGTCGGAAGAGGTGGAAAATCCCAGGCGTAACATTTTTCTGGCGACCGTGCTGGTTTGCGTGATTACCGGGTTCCTGGCGGCTGCCGAGGTTTATGGCGCGCAGTTGTTGAGCTATGTGCATTTCGGCAAGGACTTCGGTGTCTTCTCCGAATTCGGAGACGAGAACGTGTTCAGCCATGTTGCCGGCATTGCGGGCGGGATTCTGATGACTAAAGCCATCAGTGTGACGCTTCTGATCGCGACCGTTGGCTCTGGCATGGGATCGCAATTGGGCGCGGCACGATTGCTCTATGGGATGGGACGGAGCGGGGCGATTCCCAAGAAATTCTTTGGAGCCATCCATCCCAGGACGCACATTCCAGCCAATAACGTAATTTTCGTAGGCGGGATTGCGCTGGTGGGAGCTTTTCTTATTACCTATGACGATGGGGCCAACCTGCTCAACTTTGGGGCTCTGATTGCGTTCATGGGCGTCAATCTGGCAGCGCTCACTCATTATTACATTCGGGGCGCGGACCGTACCGCGGGACAATTGATTCCGCCGATTCTTGGGTTCGTCATCTGCTTCCTGTTGTGGATCAGCTTGAGCCCGAAGGCTAAGATCCTTGGGGCAATCTGGATGGTGGTAGGAATCGCTTACGGAGCGTGGAAAACTAGAGGGTTCCAGAGTGATTTGGTGAGTTTCGATGTGCCGCCGGAAGAGTAGGGCATGGGGTGATTTGGTGATTTTGTAAATTGAAGCCGAACTCTGCCGGAGGATTTTCGCCAGCCGAGGAGGACTGCGATGCTGGGCTCCATCGATATCGTGGCCTTTGTTCCGATCAAAGATTCGGAGAAGGCTCGTGCGTTTTATGAAGGCGTGCTGGGACTTCGCTTTGTGAAGGACGATGGTTTTGCGCTGGTGCTGGATGCGAACGGCATCATGGTGCGGATGGCGAGGGTGCCGGAGTTCGAGCCGGCCCAATTCACGATTTTGGGATGGCAGGTTTCTAATATCGAGAAGATTGTCACAGAACTCCAAGGCAAAGGCGTCGTCTTCGAACGATTCGGCTTCTTCGAGCAAGATGCATTAGGAATATGGACCGCACCGACTGGAGATAAAGTCGCGTGGTTCAAAGATCCCGACGGGAATGTTCTCTCAGTCTCCCAGCACGTCTGAATAAGGACTGAGCGCAGCTCAACAGCCGGAGCCTTTCTGGCAGGTGAAGATCCTAGTGCCCCAGGTACAACCGGTGTATTGCCCATGCTTAAGCGAGCACTCGTTGGTTTGATTCGTAACCATATATTCGTCCACCGCCCAGAAAGTCAAATCGTCTTGCGGGTCCGTAGTCACGCTGACATATTCACCCCAGTCCTGGTCGGTCTCATCCTGACCGTTCGATTCACCGTTGCTTAGGAAGCTTAGGATTGGAACCGGAGTTCCCTGGTTGCCGCTGAGGTCTACAGTTACGAAAAACGGTGAAGGGTTGAAATTCGTCCCGGTCTTCGTATATGTAATGCCGAGGTCGCCATTTGCATCCATTGCGACGCTGGGCATGGAGAGAAAGTTCGTGGAGTCCTGAATATCTCCAAGAAGAACAGGCTGAGGAGTCGTCCCCGCCAAAATCTTGTAATAGCGGATTCCGGTTCGCTGATTGGCATTTTCTTGAACCGTGTGGGCTACGGCGAGATACTCTGCATTGGTTGTGCCGCCCATGTTTCGATAGGCCAGGCGATAGGCCAGACGGTCTCCTAAACCGTCGATTTTTTGTCCAAGGTCAGGTTCGGGCACGCAAAAAGTATTGTAGGGCTGATTGACGTTATAGCATCCGGGTGTGAAAGCATGGGTTGGCATCGTAATGAACGTAGGCGGAGCGCCGCTGGTTATTCCAGACCACGTCCAGAAAGCCAACTGGTTTGAGGTGCAAGGTGACGTCGAGCATTGCTGGTTGGTTCCCGGATTCCTGGGATTCACCAGGGCTAGGAAGTACTCCCCTGATGTGGAGCTGGGAATGGGATTAGTGCCCTCAAAGTCGGCGGGCAAGAGAGTGTGGATCAAGCTTCGGTCCGTACCCACGGCATAATTGGGAACGTAGGTAAAGCACTTGGGCGAATTAGATAAAACGCCCGCAATCATGTCGGACTTGTCGAGTTGGCATACTTCAAACCCAACGATATTGTAGTTATTGAAGGAGTCTTCAAGGTCCCAGCTAACGTAATAGCCGTCGGACCAGTTCCCAAAGCGAAGATAGTCGGGAAAGTACAGAGTGGTAGGCGAGCCAGCCGACCCGTTCGGATTTACGGGAATTGCAGGAGACAGACTGTAGTCGTAGACATTCCACGAATTTTGTCCGTTGTACCCTTCCAGATTGCTGGCAGGGACGCCACCTGTGGGAGCACTCACTGCGATACAAAGTTCGTAGGTGTTGACGCCCGTGGCCTTGTTTGAAATGTTGAAGATATTGGTTAGAACAAAGACATTATCGATGCGGTCATAACTGGCAATGCCATCGAGCGAAGGATTGTTGCAGTCATTTGAGGGGGCGCCGGAGAAGATCGTTGTCGGCGAGGTCGACGACGGTGCCGACAAAGGCTGCGGCACTGCTATTCCTCCGGTGGAAAATATAGCGCTGCCCGTCGTCCTATCGAAGGCCTGCAGAAAATTGTCACTGAACTCCAGGTACTGCCCAATTCCGGAACCGTCAATCGGACCGACCGCACCATTGGGATTTACTTCCTCTCCGGGTTTCTGGCCAGAGAGCAGGATGCTTGCGGCGTCGAGTCCCTCGAGCTGATTCGACCACGATCCTGCTGCAGGCGCAACGGTATTAAGGGCGACAACTGGGGAATTGCAGGGCGAACTGGCGGTCGTATTATCGCCCGCGCACCACTGTAGCGTAACCGTGCCAGGAGCGGGGCAGGTTCCGTAGGAGTTGGTAGGGGGGACAGCGCCGCAATTGTTGTGAATAGCCCGTGGTTGAATGATAGGCCGCACCAGCGACATGTGCGACTGCGCCAGCGGGGTCGCGCCAGAAATATTCTGCAGTTGGAAGGTTCCCACTCCAACCTGCGCAGCGTCGGTTTCAATGACGGCGATGGTCGAGCTGTCGATCACATAATATTCGAAGCCTAGAGTAGCCTGTTGCGACTTACCGCCGCTCACCGTAGCGGAGATCGAGCCGCGACCCGGAGCCTGCGACGCCGGCGCGTAGTTGCCGGACAATCCCTCGGCGCCGAAGGTTGTCCCTTGATCGTTTTCATCCAACGTGCCCGGGCTGACGGTAGAAGTGCCAACCGAGAACTGGGCAATATCGTCGACTTCCCCCCCGTTGTAACCGGAGAGGTTCAATCCATAGGTCTGGGAAGCAGCGAACGAAGTCGCAGTCTGCGCGTAGGCCGCACCTTGCGCTAATCCGAAGCTATCGATCTCCAGGAGTAGAATGCCGCCACTCGTGGGATACGCGGCAAACTGGAAATTATTCGCGGTGCCGTTGGTGAAATTCGTAAAGGCGAGCTGACATCTTCCCGCAACTAAAGGTGTACAGCTTGCGTTCACGTTTGCCACATGCGTGAAGTTGCCAGAGTAATTGAAATCTTCAAAGCCGTTCATATTCCCACTGGCGTCCGTGGAAAGCAGGCCGCCCGCAACAAATGGCCGGAGGCCGCCGCCGATGCCGCCAAGGGTAAACACCAGCTGACCGGTCGGAAACGTAGCCTGCTGCGTAAAGGCATCGCCGGAGAGGACCGTGCCGGATGCATCGCTCTCAATGAACTTCAGGTGAGTTTGGTCGACCACCCAGACTTCGAATGACAACGAGCCAAAGCTGCTGTCGAGCTCTGCCGTTCCATTGAGGCCGTTGCCGTTCACCTCAGTAAGGTTGGAGGTTGCGGTGGAAAGGGTGAGGCCCGCGAGTCCAGTCGAGGTTCCGTTCTCGTTGAAATCCTGAGTGCCAGTAACGACTCCGGAGGAATTCACCGCGATTGCTCCCGCCGAGGCAAGAGGGAAGCCGTTCGAATCGGCGCCGAAAAGAGCAAAGGAGACGGACTGAAAAGAGTTCGCCGGAACGCTCGCGGGTTGCAAATCGATTGTGCCGCTGCCGCTGCCCGAGCTGTCGAAACGGGTGATCAATCCGTGAGAGCTAGAGATCAGAACAAAATCCAGGCCAAACGAAACGGACTTGCCGTTGACGGGGAAATCTAGGTTGCCCGTGCCTCGGCCATCACTCCCAATTGTGTAAGTTCCCGTAGGCTTCAAACCAAGCTGCACGCCGCTGGCGGCGCCGGTGGTTGCAATCAAGTCCAGATCGTTGAGGTCAATCAGCCCTGAGAGATTACCTTTGCCGTCCGCTGTAATCGTGCCCAGCATGGCGAATGGCGACTGCGATCCGTTGGAGGTTACATCAATCCCCGAGTAAGAAATGACGTAGGTGCCGCTCAGGGTTGTCGGGATCACGCTGGGTGGGGGCGGAGGCGGCGGAGTTGTTTGCGAAGTGGTTGAACTGCTACCGCACCCTGTTAGAAGTGCCGACGCGGAGAGCGCGACCAGCAGAACGATTGTATTGCGTACTGACATAAATACCCTGCCCAGATGAGCGCGCTTCGTGGAGCGGGCCATCTGACGATCACTGATGTTTGTTCTGGTAGAGCCATTTTGCCTGAAACCCGATCTAAGCAGGAGCTTACTTATGTAACAAGGTCGCGGGAATGGCACGGAGGTGGTGCGCGGTCATCTGGTTGGTTGCTGCCAAGGAGCAGGGAATCGCTCGCCGCAGCAGACTGTCAAACAACGCTTCCAGTGCGGAGTCTTTTTTGCTCTCGCGAAACAAACACTCCGGATTTGGGTTTAGAATTGCTAGCAGTTCCCGCCGGGTCGTACGATCACCTGACGGCGGCTAGCAACATAGGTTGCTGTTGTGGAATGCAAGCCTGTGCAAGCCACTGAGAGGGATGATGAGACCCCAGACGTATTCCCCCGCATCGACCCATGCTTCGTCTTTTCTGCAACCTGGTGCATTTCCTAGAAAGCAATCCGCTGGGCAAAGACTGAGCAGCGTTATCGTGCTGGCCTCAGCACTACTCCTTGCGCCCATGTTGTTGGCGCAGGCGCCTTACCAAGGGCAGTCCCCAGCGCGGTACGAACAAGGCTCCGAGCAGCCGCAGCCCTACGGGCAACAGCCTTATGCACAGCCGTCGACTCCGGAGCAAAACTATCCACAACAGCCCGGTCCGCAACCGTTGTATCCAGCGCCTGGGCCGCCCGCGCAAAATGATCAGCAACAAAGCTATGCACCCCTGCAGCCCCTCAGCGCGCAGGATCTCGAACAGTTAGTCGCGCCGATCGCTCTTTATCCGGACACGCTGGTGGCGCAGATTCTGGCGGCTTCGACATATCCCGCGCAGGTGGCCGATGCAGACCGCTGGCGGCGGGCCCAAGGCTACGCGACTACCGATCAAATCGCTGCTGGGGCCAATGCCATGCAGTGGGACCCGAGCGTGAAGGCATTGACGGCGTTCCCCCAGGTGCTGGCGCAGATGGACCAGAACCTTCACTGGACCTCCGAGCTGGGCGACGCCTATTTCAACCAGCCGCAGGACGTTCTTGAAGCCGTGCAGGTCATGCGTGGGCGAGCACAGCGGGCGGGAAACCTGAACAGCACTCCGCAGGAAGCAGTCACCTACGATCAAGGCAACATTGTGGTCGCGCCGGCGAATCCGCAGGTCGTCTATGTGCCGGCCTACAACCCGTGGAGCGTCTACGGGCAGCCCGTGTCGCCGTATCCAGGATTTTCCGTGCTGGGCGCCTTGGGATCGTTCTTCGAGTCATCGGCTGTAAGGTTCGGCCTGGGCATCGCGTTGAACGCTTTTGCCCGTACGCCATGGGGTTGGTTGGGATGGGGATTGAGTTGGCTGACTCAGTCCGTGCTGTTCCAGGGGTCGAATTACTATTCGCACAGCGCAACCGTGGCCCACTGGGGCTTGCCGTACGGCACCCGCGCGTATTCGCGAGGTGGAACGGTTGCTGGATGGAACAGATTTTCCCGGCCAGGCTACGGGAGTCGATATGGCACAGCGGATCGGGCGCCAGGCTATGCCCGGACCAACGGTGGATACAGCGGAACTCGCTCGCAGAGGTTTGCCAGAATGCCGGAGAGAGATGCATATGCGGCAAACCGATCGGGAGATCGCTACGGGCGGGGATACCAGAACTCTGGATCCGGTTACAACCGGACCTCACGAGAAAGCTACAACAGTTTCCGGCCCGCGATTAGCCGGTCGGAACCGTATGGCCGTTCAGCGTATGGATCGACGTTCAACCAGTCGGGCAGCAATCGGACGGCGGAGAACTTTACCCGGAGCTCTTCAGGAAATTATGGCGGCCGGCCGAGCACAAGCTACAGTAATTCGACGCGAGCGTATCGAGCGCCGAGTTCAACCTTTCAGCGCAGCGATTTCGGCAGGCAGTCCTCGCATAGCTTCAAGAGCAGTGGCTTTAAGTCTGCCGGAAAGTCGTCTTTCGACAAATCATCCTTCAGCAAGTCATCCTTCAAACCGCCGCACTCCGGCGGCTTCCACTTATTCGGTGGCGGACACGCGCCGAAGATTTCTGGTGGTGGCAAGAGTTTCGGGCACGGTCATTCCGGCGGAGGCGGCCACTCCGGCGGCAAACATCACCACTGACGCGCGTTCGAAGTCGGGACCCGATATCTTCTATCATCGCTAAATGAAAACGGCCAAGCCCACTGACGCTCCTCCGCCAGTTCGTTGTGCGTGGGCGCGCACCCTATTGAGCATTCGGTATCACGATAAAGAATGGGGTGTGCCGGCGCATGACGACCGCACGCTTTTTGAGTTTCTGGTGCTCGAGGGCGCACAGGCCGGATTAAGCTGGGAGACGATCCTCAACAAGCGGGAGAACTATCGCGCTGCGTTCGATGGCTTCGATGTGCAGCGGGTGGCGAGGTATGACCGGCGCAAGACGTCGCAGTTGCTGAAGAATCCCGGGATCGTGCGCAACCGTTTGAAGATTGCGTCGGCGGTGCAAAATGCAAGCGCCCTCATACAGGTACAGGAAGAATTCGGCGGCTTCGACCGTTACGTCTGGCAATTTGTAAACGGTAAGCCGCGAGTGAATTCTTGGAAGGCGGGAGAGCGTCTTCCAGCCCGCACAGAAGAATCCGATGCTCTGAGTAAAGATCTGAAGAAACGCGGCTTCAACTTTGTGGGATCAACCATTTGCTACGCCTTCATGCAAGCGGTGGGAATGGTGAACGACCACATGGTCGAGTGCTTCCGGTACCGCGAACTTGATGGCGCGAAGGGTCGCATACCGCCAAAACGCCGCAAAGGCCGCTCGATATAAGCGGCCCTTGCGTTTCCCGGCTGCGATGCTCGTGTTGCAGCAATTCTCTTACTTGGCAGCGATCACTCCAAAATAACCGTCGGTGTCGCCGGGACCTGCGGTGAAGAACAGTTGGTTCGTTTTTCCGTTGGCAGAGGATCCGCCGCCGAACTCGATTCCCCACAGGCCGTTAATCGTCAGCGGCTTGTTGGAGGCATTCATCATGGTGCCGACCAGCGCTCCGGTCGTGAGATTGAAGCCGTTGATGGTGCCTTTGCTGGTGTTGTTCGAAACCAGCAGCGTGTCGCTGAGCGTTCCGAAATTTGCGGGCGCAACCGCAAAGCCCCAAGGCTGGTTCAGTGGCTTGCCGTGGGCGAAGTGTTTCACCAATTTTCCGGCTTCCGTGAAGATGTCAATGTAGCCACCGGATGCGCCGGAAGTGCTGGCGTATGATACGTAGACTTTTCCGCCGATATCCTGAATGCCGAACGGCGCAAAGCCGGTTGGAATGGCGGGATCGGTGAACGACTTTACGAAGTTGAAACTGCCATCGTAAATGTCTACCCTGTTATTGGCGATGTCGGCGGCGAACAAGAAGTTTCCCGACGTCTTGCTGGTGATCGCGAGTCCGGTGTATACCGAACCTGTACTGGTCACCGCGATCAGCGCGGCACTCGGATTGAACGACGACCAACCGCTGATGGTCCCATCGAGAGTGGCGAAGAGGAAGACCGAGGTCCAGCTATCGATCTGGAACTCCGTCGAACCGTTGTAGACGATGCCGGTGGGTGTTCCCGGGCCGGTGCCGCTGGCGGGAGGAACAATCACCTGCAAGCTTTGCGGGACCCCCTGGCCGTTATAGAGGGTGGACCAACCGTCGGCTTCGTCGCTAACCCAGAAGGGCGCGCCGGGCGCGTACGCAAGTCCCCAGGCATTTTTCAGCAGGGGATCGGTGTGCTTGGCGCCTGCCTTGTCTGAAACCAACAGCGTAGCTTGATATTGGGCTAGAGCCGTGCTGGAAGCGAATACCAGCACGAGCCCGAGTAAGGGGGAGGCGAGCGAAATTCGATTGAGCCAATGACGACGATACATGCGGTTTCTCCTTAGTGTATTGCGAGTGGCGGGGTAGATCATGAACCGAGCGCTCGCGGACGGCTTCTTAGCGCGAACCGCGAACTATGAGCTTTGAGCCACGGCCATGCTAGGACCCAAGTCCGGCGCGGTTGTCAAAGGATTGTCATCAGTTTGTACAATTAATGTCAGCTGGTCGGTCCCGGCTCTCGAATGGACGGAAAATTCCCTGCGTTGGTACTTTAGTCCAGTGGTAACATCGGCCTGCTTCAAAGTTTGCAGACAATTTCGAGAAACCGGTGGATATAAAAATGACTAGATCGGCCCGGGCTGTGGCTTCGCCGCGAGTCGTTTGCATTGATGATTTTCGTCCGATTGCGCGCCAGAGGGTGCCGAAATCGGTGTTCGATTACTTGGATGGCGGAGCCGAAGGGGAAGTCACCCTTCGCGAGAACTGCAGAGTCTATAGCGACATCACTTTTCGCCCGCGACATGCCGTCTCACTCGCCGACTGCAGCATGTGCACCAGCGTTCTGGGCTTCAATCTTTCGCTTCCCATCATGCTGGCTCCGGTGGGGTATAGCCGGCTGATGCATCCGGGAGGAGAAGTGGCCGCCGCGAGAGCTGCGGGCCGGGCTGGCATCGGCTACATTCTTTCGACGATTTCCGGGCACAAGCTGGAAGACGTAAAGGCAGGCTCGTCTGGACCGGTTTTCTATCAGCTCTATCTCATGGGCGGGCGAGGCGCCGCTGAAGCGTCGATTGACCGCGCGCGAGCCGCTGGATTCTCCGCACTCGTGGTCACCATCGACACCCCGGTCTCCGGAATTCGCGAACGCGATTTTCGCAACGGAATGAAGGAGTTGGTAAGCGGGGGTCCATTCGAAAAAATTCCGTATCTTCCGCAGGTATTTTCGCGGCCCGGTTGGCTCATGAGTTTTCTGTTGGATGGCGGCCTGCCCGCGCTGCCAAACGTGGTGGTTCCGGGCAAAGGTCCGATGAAGCTGCTTGACGTCGCAACGGCGCTGGCGAAATCCGCCGTCACCTGGGCGGACCTGCGCTGGATCAGGGAACACTGGCAAGGTCCAATCGTGGTGAAAGGCGTGTTGACTGCGGAAGATGCGCGCCGTGCCATCGACGAAGGAGCCGCAGCGATTTCAGTTTCGAATCACGGTGGCCGGCAACTCGACGGTGTGCAGGCATCGTTGCGTGCGCTGCCGGAAGTGGTGGAGGCTGTACAAGGCCGCATCGAAGTATTAATGGATGGAGGCATTCGCCGGGGCACCGACGTCGTAAAAGCTCTATGTCTGGGCGCCCGCGCTGTGCTCTGTGGACGAGCCTACGCGTACGGGCTCGCTGCCGCCGGTGAAGCCGGCGTCGACCGCGCCATCGAAATCCTGCGCACCGACCTGGAGCGCACTCTGAGGTTACTCGGCTGCCCGTCGGTCGCGGCGCTGGGTCGTTCCTACGTGAATGTGCCGAAAGATTGGGAAGCGGCCTGAACGGCATGGCGTAAGAGCGCACGATTGTGATTTAAACTCGCGCCCTGCGGTGGCCTACTTGCGGTTGCAAAGCCGCAGGCTCTGAATTAATCTGGATATCTTCAGCCAGATCAAACACCGCAAAGCCAACGACCCAAGCCGGGATGGCGGAACTGGCAGACGCAGCGGACTCAAAATCCGCCGGGCTTCGGCCCTTGGGGGTTCGATTCCCCCTCCCGGCACCAAATCCAACCCATTCATGAACAACTAGTTAACCTGTGGAGTGATCGGCAGGGACTTGTTGTGAAAATCAATGCTCTTGGGCTGTATCTTGCCCAAACCCTGCCCAAATTGCTTTGGCTCTGCATTTTGCGCTTGTAGAGCAGCTTCCGCGTTATCGCGTTGCTGCCCGGCTTCTAGTTTCGTCATCGCTTCCCGGATGTCGGACTGCGAAACGATAGCGTAGCGCTCGAATACGCTGCGCGTCTTCCAGCCGCCGATCTTCATAATTACGCCCTCAGCGACTCCAGCCCTGCGAAGATTCCGAGCAGCCGTCCTCCGCAGATCGTGAAAGAGCAAGCCAGGCACTTTTGCCGCTTCGCACGCACGCCCATCCAGATCATGCGGGTGTGTAAAGCGTAACTAGACGGGAAAACCCTTATCAGTCAGGGAACGGGGCCGCGGCCTTGACCACGCGAATCATGTGGTCCGTGAATTTGTAGTGCATGTCGGGAACTTCATACTTTGGCATGTGGCAGGTGGCGCACTTTTCGGTGCCCACTGAGCACGCGGCACCAGGATGGTCGGCCGTAGTGTGGGGAACGCCCTTAGGAACGTGACAACTCAGGCATTGTTGGTCATAAGCGGCCGCATCTTGAACCAACGGTTTGTGAGGGTCGTGGCAGGCGACGCAAGTGATGCGGGCATCGCCATCTCCCCAGCAGCGGCTTTTTTCCAGACGATACGGAACTGCCAGCACGGTCGAGACACCGACCTCCTCGGTGAGCATCACGTCCCACCAAGTGCGATGACATGATCCGCAGAAATCCACGGACCCCACCGGGCTCAGGCGCCTGGGATTGAAGATGAAATTCTCAGCTCCCTCCAAGGCGGATCTTTCCGCACTTACGTGTTGTGCGCCGGGACCGTGGCAGGCCTCGCATGTAACCGACGGAATCAGATGGCTGGGATCGAGTTTGCCATCCGTCATGGCCGCCGTGTTGTGGCAGGTGAAACATCCTTCGGCAGTTTGCTTTTCGAGAGGCCGGCCGGCTCCTCTTTGCAAAGCTTCGGGAACATGATCGGGCAACGGAACGAGGTTGATGCCGGGCGTCTGGGCGAATCCATGGAGGCCTTCAAAGTAGGAGAAGGCGCTTTCGTATTGAGTGCCGTCCTTCTGGAATACGTAGGTCTGTCCTATTTTCTCCGTGCCGAATGCCCACCCGAAAGGCTCTGTGATCGATTGCGTTCCGGAACTAAGGCGGTAGGTGAAGGTTTCTGCTGAGCGCTGCAGTTGGTATTGCAACGTGCCAAGATTAAATTTATTTTGACCGAAAGATGTCAGCGCGAAAGACTGGCTGGCAGTGCTCGAAGTGCGGGCCATGGCGGATTCTCTCTGGGACCTAGCCACATCAGAGTGGCACTGAGCGCAGGCTGCTGGCCCTGTGTACTCGTTGCGGGCGGGCGCTGCTTTCCTCGGCCACCACCCGGGTTGCTGAAGGCGCTCCTGCGTGCTCACCAGCTTCTTCGACGCAGGGGGCACGTCACCCTGTCCTGCAAGGGCGAATGTTGGCAGAAAGAGGAGAACGACTATCCGACAAACCATGATGCAGAGAACGGAGGCAATGCAGCCATCTTACAGCGGTTGTCAAACCAAGCGTCGGGTGCGATGCGTGCGAGATTTCTCGCTAGGAAGCTCGGGTTATGTTGAATTCGCGGAGGAAAATGTGAGACGATCCCGGTAACGCAGCTAGTGCCCGCCTTTCGCAGGAGGTGCCGATGCGCACACACCGCTTGAAGCCTCTTGCCGGAGCCTGCCTTGCGATTCTCGTAATCGCCAGCGGGACTATGG
>JBAPOI010001031.1:0-15478 GCA_049279555.1 Candidatus Sulfotelmatobacter sp. | reverse complement strand
CGCTGGCCAGGCCGGCAAGTTCATGATTGAAAGTTTCGCCCGCCTGCCGGTGGAGGTGGATTACGCCAGCGAGTGGCGTTACCGCGACCCTATCGTCGATTCGGACACCATCACGTTGTTAATTTCGCAGTCGGGCGAGACCGCCGATACCATCGCTGCCCAGCGCGAAGCTAAAGGCAAAGGCTCGCGAACGCTGGCCATTTGCAACGTGGTTGGATCGATGATTGCCCGCGACGCTGCCGGAACTATTTATAACCACGCGGGGCCTGAGATTGGCGTGGCTTCCACAAAGGCCTTCACCTGCCAGTTGACCGCGCTTTATCTTTTCGCACTCTATCTCGCGCAGGTTCGCGGGACGATGACCGCCGAACAGATTCGCACCGCAGCTCAGGAACTCACGCTGATTCCAGGAAAGCTCGAAAACATTCTCACTCACGACGAAAACTGCGCAGATCTGGCCAAGCGATTTCAGCGCTCTCAGGATTTTCTGTTTCTCGGCCGCGGCATTCACTATCCCATCGCCCTCGAAGGAGCGCTCAAGTTAAAGGAAATTTCCTACATCCACGCAGAGGGTTATCCGGCGGGCGAGATGAAGCACGGTCCCAACGCGCTGATCGATGAAAATCTCCCGGTCGTGATCGTAGTCACGAGGGACGCGAACAATGCCGGCTCGATGGTGCGCTACGAAAAGACAATGTCAAACCTGAAACAGGTCAAAGCGCGCTCGGGCGTTGTCATTGCGCTGGCTACCGAAGGCGACGAAGAAATTAAGCAAGCGGCCGATCACGTCCTCTACGTTCCCGCCGCGCCGGAGGAGCTATCGCCGATTCTGGAAATCGTTCCTCTGCAATTGCTGGCGTATCACATTGCGGTCCGTCGCGGATGCGATGTGGATCAGCCAAGGAATCTGGCGAAGTCGGTCACGGTGGAATAGCAAGTAGGAAGCGGTTACCTGCCACAACTTCATCCCCCTTTTTTCCAGGGCATTCTTCCAGCCACTGTCGATTGGCGAGTGAGTTCCGTTATTCGTAACAAGCATCAGATTTCCACGCAAGTGCCTCGTGCCGGATATAGCTTTCCGAGTCGGCTACGACACGAAGGAGGAACTGGCTCATGTCTCCACGGAGAAGGATTTTGTTAGTCGCTCTTGTGCTGGTGGTTTGTGTCCCAATTGCATTTGGCAAGGGTAAGACAATCGAGTGTCATGCTTCAGCATCGCCCTCCCCCGGCTACTTCGTAGATCCAACGGCGACGAAGCGGGGAAACATAGACATTAGAAGTCATGTTTATGTGGCACCGTTTGCCATTCTGGAAGCGGGGAGATACAACCTCCTGCTCGACGAAGACTCCGACGTGCAGGACAGTGTCCACGTAGATGCCTCCGCTGGGCCGCTGGTGATCGGGAAGAAGGCCATCCTTGCACACGGGGCAACTGTAAAGAGCAACCCGAACCCCAAAATACCGGAGTTTAATCCTGCAATTGGGATTGGTGGCATGTGCCACGGCGTGGCCCCTTCTGCTGCCTGTCCGTCGTTCGTGGGATTCAACGCCGAAGTTGACGGCGGGATTGTTCAATTGGACGCTATGGTAGGAATTCTTGCACGCGTTGGACCCGGTGTCACCATTCCTTCGGGGCGCAAGGTCAAGCCCGGCAAGAACGTAACTTCCGACGCGGACGTGATGGCACTGACCGATCCGGTCACTGATGATGACCGGAGCTTTATGAATGGCGTAATCGACGTGAACGTTGCCCTCGCCAAAGGATATGCGGAACTCAGCAACGCAGATTCCACGCAGGTGCTAGGGATCAATTGCAACCCGCCCACTTCATTCGCTTCCAGCGTTGCGCCGGTTCTTGACGGCCAAGGAGAGAGGCAGGTGCCGTCATTCATCGACCGTATCATCGGCCATGTACACACCGGCGATACTCTGGAGAGTCTCGAAAGAGTGATGACTGAAAAAGGCGTCTCAATCCGCGGAGACGAAGGCTTTCCTTTGGAGATTGGCTCGATCGCGAAAATTTCCAATGGAACGACGGTCCACGCTTTGAAGGGCACGAGCGTGGTACTTGGGGCGGAAGGATCGTACGGCGATTACAGCATTGTGCATGGCGGCACACATCGAACCACGACTACCGGCAGTAAATTCAGTCTCGGAGAGCGCGCCGTCTTTTACGATTCATCGGCTCCTGCAAACTGCACAATACCCGCCAGGACGCTTATCTATGACTCGAACTTAACCGCCGATGACTGCCTGAAGATCTCAGACCACGAAGTCTGGGAGAAAGGAAAATTCCTATGGAAGGTTGACTGGTGAGAAAAGGCAGTTGTTGCAGGTCCACTAGGCATTGACCGTCAGGAACACCCCGCTAGGGTTGTGACAGAGACCAATCCCCGTCTGTCGCTGGCTGGATATCGGTATGCCGAAAGTCATTGCCTTTGAACAGTAGCGGTTCATTCAAAGACTTCGCAAGAGCGTAGGCAAAGCAGTCGCCGAAATTCAGGCCCGCGCGGTGACGGCCCTTGCCAAAATCGCGATAGGCCTCGCGCGCGATCTCCGCTTGCCTCCGTGTAACTGGCTCAAGGACGATCTCCGCCTCGCGGAAGAAATCATCGAAACGGCGGCTGGCTATCGGGTCACGGCCAGCATCGATCACAATAGCAGCCTCGACATAGCTGACCACGGAAATGCTGCACGTTTCCGCGCGGTCCATGGTGCGCGCCATCTCCGGCGCTTCCGGTTCAGCCCGCAGAACGGCGACGACCGCTGACGAATCGAGAATCACTTCGGCAGTCCTTTCTCGTCGTACAACATTTCCCCATGATCGATGGAGAGATAAGGCTCCTTCATATGAGCGGCGCATTCCCTGCCGATCTTTAGCAGCCTCTCAGCTAGGCTGCCTTCCTTCTTGTCGCGCACTCGCTCCAGCCGCTCTCGAACCGCCTTGTCCACGGCGGCAGTCATGCTTTCGCCTGTGAGTCGAGCCAACTGCCGAACTAGTCGGTGCGTCTCTTCATTCTTAATGTTAAGACTCATATTCTACCCTTCTACCATAGCATTGGTATTATTCTACCATAACCTGATAGAAAACGCCTGGGGTTCATAGAGCCATGAATATAGATCAATTTTATTTTCCGCTCCCGGTCTCCTGTGCACGAAGATATGCTTCAATAGCCGTCTTACCTCCGCGTCTCGCCCAATCGGCGGGAGTTCCGTGCCAGAGGATATCTTTCAAATCCAATCGCGCGCCGCGTTCTACGAGGAGACGCACCACTTCGTCATGCCCAGAGCCCGCAGCTTGATGCAATGGTGTTGTGTGGGAATGTCCTCCGACGGGATTGTATCGATTTGGATCTTCACCCGCGTCGAGCAACAATCGAACCACGTCCACGTGACCGAGGTCAGAAGCGATCGAGAGCACCAAGTCGCGGTCCTCATGGTTAGCATTCGGAAGCAACCCTCGGGCATCGTCAATTCGTCCCTGCGCCGCTGCCACCGGCAAATCGATTCGAGCACCGCGCGCGATCAGAGCACTCACCGACTCAATCTCACCGTGCAAGGCCGCGGCCCTGATGACGCTGTCGGGATCGGCGCCATGATCGCAAAGAAGATCGATTAACGGAAGTTGCACCCGGATTCACGCGGCACGCTTCCGGTCGCGACGAGCATCAGAGTCTCGTTTAGCGAGGATTGCTCCACACCAGCATCGAGAATAACCTTGGTTATGTCCAAAATGTTGCGAGGCAGAGTTCCGCGGCGAACCGGATTCTCCGCAGAATTCCAGGAGTATCGGATTTCGAAAGTAGTTGCCGCCTTCGAAGGTGATGTGCCGGCGCGCTAAATTCGGATGTTGTTTGAGATGCGCGCGCAATCCTGGCACATCGCCTGCATCGAGAAGCTCTATAGCGCGTCGAAACACGGCATCCTCGATCCGCTCTTGATGCGGCAAGTTGAGTTGGTCAGACAGGGTCGGTTTCTCGATGTGCTTTTTCAATCTCGCCCAACTCGGAAATCCATACTCTCGCGCGATTGCGAGTTGCGCGTCACTGACTCTGAGCTGAGCGTCGAATATTTCGGCGTCCGCGAGTCGAGTGAATCGCGGATGAAATTCCCTCAGTCGCTGCGCTATTCCCAAATCGCGGGTAGCGTGCCCTTTGATTAAGTCTTTCGCCTGATACTTGAGATGGTTGAGATTTGGATTCGATGGGAGGCGTCTTACTGGCATGACGAACCTCCTTTCGTGGGCCCGAGGTCCGCATTTACCGGGCAGAAAGTAAGTTCGCGAAACGAAATTTTACGATCAGGTGGACTTCTGTCCTTTCCGCGGACCGGATGCGCCCTTTGCGCGCTGACGATCTTACCACAGGAAAAGAAGATCGCTGATCCGTCGATCGAAGCTCACACCACACGTTGCTGTAAAACTGTTCTCAGCCGCCAGAGGCACCACGCAAGCGCCGCAAGCACCGCGCCCCACACTGCAAAGGCAACATCCACAATCCACCTCGGCGCGGCTCCTACTCTACGGAGCAGGAACGGCAGAAAATTCCAGGTGGTTATGTGAACGTAATCCCAGGGATCCTCGGTCATCGAGTCATTATTCAATCCCCAGGCCTGCATTTTCCCGAGCGCGAACGCCGCGATGTTCTTGAAGCGCAACGCGATGACGAATGTGGGGTGGCCCAGGGTTTCCATCTGATAAATCTCAAGCGGCAACCAGAAAGCGAGCGATGCGGCCTGAATGATCAAGCTGGCTGCGATGATCACCATTACGAAACGCCAAATCCATCCACTCAAATTTTCCCGATAGCGCAGCAAGAGCGGCACGGCGATAAGGGTCGTCAATTCCACCGAGGTCGAGACGTAACGATCGCCCCAGGCAAAATCTCCCGCCCAGTAGGCGTAGCGGGCATAAAAGCCGATGTAGGCGAGCAGAAGAAGAAGCGAAGCTGCACCATAAGCGCGGACCTCCGGTGACAGGCGCCTCCACAATACGGCCAACAGCAGAATCGCGACTACGAGCAGCGGGTCAAAAAGAAAGATCGATTTCTCCGGCTTGAACAATGGGCCTAGAAAGCCCTCGTAGAACGGCGTCGTCCACGGGAAATTTAGCGGCAAAGTCGGATCTTGTGAGCGATATTGCGCTGCAGCCAGCGATACATAAGTGTTGGTGAATGATCCGAAACGGTAGAACTGGTATAGCCGGTCGACGATAAGGAAGAACGCATATACCGGGGCTGTGACTTTGCAATAAGCCCAGAATCGCTGCCGCAGTTCGCGCCCGCGAACTCGTTCGAACCAGAATACGAGCAGAAGGAAAACACCCGCCGCGACGAGGTCGAGACCGGTGGTAAGGCGCGTCAGCAGGTTTAGGCCGAGCGCGGTTGAGCCGAGAAACAGCGAGCGGTTGCTCTGCGTCCGCAGCCATTCATATTGCCAGGAGAATCCAGCGAGGGTCAGAAACATGATGTAATTGTTTTCCATCATGTTCTGCGTGTAATGAAGATGTGTGGTACAGAACATCAGCGCCAGAATCGCCAGCGCCGATTCCCTCACGCTGAAGCGCAACTGGCGCAGCAGGCGGAAACCGACAAGAGCGGTGAGAACATTCACGAGAATGCCGGTGCTGTAGCTGACCACAATGCTGCGAACGGCCGGATCATCTCCGTATCGACGAAGGATCGGCCAGTGTGCGATCCAGGTTCCAACAAGATCCGCGGGCAACATCAGCAGCGACTGTCCGATTCCGTACCAGCTATAGAATTGGCCGCCGCGTCCATGCAGGCCGAACTCGGGATATTCGCTGGGAAAAACCTGCGGTTCGGAAGTCCACAGCCAGTGTGTAGTCTGCAGACGATGCATGGTGTCGGCCGTTCCCAACTCGCCGGACTGCACCACAAACGCGAGCAGACCGGCAGCCAGACACAGCAGAAACAAGGGATCACGAAGCCACGCATGGAAACGAGAGATCACGCTGCGATGGTAATACAAAGGGGCATCGGACTCCGCTTGTGCTTTGATTCCGCGACGCTTTCAAGTTCCAATCTGAAAACTGGGGAGTCCAGTTCTAAGTGCGAATATTTCTTCCTTACTTCAAGCCAACACCGTAAAAGTAGTTATAGGTTCCGTTGTTGGTGAAGGGCAGGTTGGCGGCGAACGAAGAGAACAGCATCGCGTGGTTCATGAAACTCACGAAAACATCCTGCTGCAAGTTACTGGTATTTACGCGGAAATGAAACACACCGTAACAGGGATCTTGCAACTCGCCGCTGCTGCCGTCGTAAAGGTAGTCGACATCCGCCACCGGCGTGAGTGTGGCTTGAACCATCGTGTTTCCCCGGGCATCGGTGACTGTGACCTGGGCGCCGGCTGTAACCACAAGCGTTGCATTGCCAAGACTTGCCAATCCTGATTCGATATTCCCTTGGCCTGTGCTGGCTCCTGTTTTCTTGTAGTAAATCGCGCTATACGTCCCAGCGAATGTCGGATCGAAGTTCTTACTGGCAGCTTTCTTCAAACCGAGGATGGTGCCGTTCGCGGTATCGACCGCGAAAACTCCATTGGCCGTACC
The DNA here is from genome assembly GCA_049279555.1 of Candidatus Sulfotelmatobacter sp. Taxonomy (GTDB): domain Bacteria; phylum Acidobacteriota; class Terriglobia; order Terriglobales; family Acidobacteriaceae; genus Sulfotelmatobacter. The sequence goes on along the minus strand of JBAPOI010001031.1, from coordinate 8,910 downwards.
GAAAACGTAGTCGAAGACACTGCTATTCCCGGGCTCGGGAACTTTCAAAAACGTCTCCGACGAATCGAGTTGCGCCTGCGACATGTCGATTGTGCCCGCGTTGAATGGACTGCCTTGATTCCCGCCGTTGTAGGCGCCATAAGGCCAGAAGGAAGAGATCGATCCCATCCCTTGGGCGTTGACCGTTACGGAGCCAACCTCCGTGCCCCCGGCCGCAGTGCGGAACTGCATGTAGTTGTAAGATTGGCCTTCAAACGTTGCCATCGAAATGGGCCCGCTCTCGACCGCGGTAATCAGCGCCGGCGTATTCGAGGCGGGACCGGTTTTGGCGGCCTGAATGACCATGGCGTAGTTCGGCACCTCATAAGCGGCACTCAGGTTTGCCTGGGGGTCGTTAATTGTATAGGTGCCGTTAGAGTTCACCGTGTAAGGTACGGTTCCGCTATCACCGTTCGATACGTCGTTGTACGCGATGGTTTGAGCGTTGGAGTCGATGGTGATGGTCATAAAATCGCCCACCGATGCGGAGCCGTGATAAACACGCGTGGCGGGCGTCGTAGCCATGGTGCGCGGGTTTGTGCTGCAACCAGCCAACACAAACAGGGTAAGGGCTACAAGAAGGATGCGAGCTTGCATAAGAAGATCCGTCAATCTGCGCGAAGAGGCGCGTCAGGAGGATGAATCGGCAAGCGCTGGCGGAACTATGAGCTTCGCGACTCGCAAGAAGCTAATCTTCGGTAACCTTAGCGACAGTTACCTTCGACAGAACCCGGCCGCGACGTGCTTCCAAAACTATTTCTAGCCCGACGCGGTAGACTGTAGCGGGAAAATTCATGCCTCCGTGCTCATCTTGCGGTACTGATGTACACATCGCCGGACGTTTCTGCTCGGCATGTGGCGCGCCCGCCAGCAACAACGACGACATAGCCACGCTCGATTTCGCCACGGCGACCTCGCCATTGCCGCAGCGGCCGCCTTCCAGTTCCTCGTCCCGAACCTCGAGGTCCCGAACCTCGAGCTCGGCGGAGTATCTGAGCGAAGGCAGGTTTCTTCCCGGCCGTCTGCTGGCCGGCCGTTACCGCATCATTGCCCTGCTCGGGAAAGGCGGCATGGGTGAGGTCTATCGCGCCGATGATCTCACGCTCGGCCAGCAAGTGGCTCTCAAGTTTCTTCCTGACGAAGCTGCGCACGATCAGGGATTGCTTGAGCGATTCAAGAATGAAGTGCGGATCGCGCGGCGTGTTTCCCATCCCAACGTTTGCCGCGTGTACGACGTGGGCGATGTCGATGGCCACAACTTCTTCACCATGGAGTATGTCGACGGCGAAGATCTGGCGTCGCTGCTTCGCCGCATTGGACGCCTTCCCGAAGATAAAGCTCTCGACATTGCGCGCCAGCTCTGCGCCGGCTTGGCCGCAGCGCACGCCAAAGGAGTTCTCCATCGCGATCTGAAGCCGGCGAACATCATGCTGGATGGGCGTGGGCAGGTGGTGATCACCGACTTTGGGCTAGCCGGAGTCGCCGATCAGATTCAGGGAGCCGACGTGCGCAGCGGAACTCCGGCTTACATGGCGCCGGAGCAGCTCGCTGGAAAAGAAGTGAGCACTCGCAGCGATATTTTTTCGCTTGGCCTGGTGTTGTACGAGGTCTTTACCGGGAAGCGGGCTTTCGCGGAGAAAACGCCGGAGAAGCAGCGAAGCGGCAGCGACCGTACTGTGAGCCGACCGTCGAGCGTGGTGAAGGATCTCAACCCGGTCGTGGAACGTGTGATTCTGCGCTGCCTGGAGACCGAACCATCCGCACGGCCCGCAACAGTTCTGAGTGTAGCGGCCGCTCTGCCCGGTGGCGATCCACTGGCCGCGGCTCTGGCAGCGGGAGAAACGCCATCGCCGCAGATGGTGGCTGCATCCGGCGAAACTGCCGGTCTGCGTCCGCGGGTCGCAGTTGCCTGCCTGGTTTCTGTGCTGCTGGCGGCGTACCTGGCTGCATCCCTGGGGATTCACTATAGCGGTCTCGAGAAGATGCGGCTGGAACTAACTCCGGAAGTGCTTCGGCAAAAGGCGCGCGAGATCATTGCTCAACTCGGTTATTCCGAACGGCCTGCGGATAGCGTCTACGATTTGCGCTACGACACCGACTTCCAGGAGTACGTGGAAAAGAACGACAAGCCCCGGCCGGACTGGAACGCGGTGCTCGCGGCGCGGCCGTCGGTACTGAAATTCTGGTACCGGCAAAGTCCCGATGACATGACTGCCGAAGGCTTTCGCGATCAGTTGCTCAATCCTGGAATTGTGACGTGGAGCGATCCTCCTACCACCCTTTCAGGGATGATTAATGTGGAACTCGATCCGCAAGGTCGGCTCACTTATTTCCAGGAGATCCCGACGCAGAAGGAGGGTTCAGGCCCATCGCCGGGGACGGCGTTTGACTGGAATTTGTTTTTCGCCGCAGCGGGGCTTGATCCATCTCAGTTTCAGAAAGCCGAGCCAGTATGGGCGTCACCGGGGGACTCCGACGCACGCGCAGCATGGACCGGAAAGTGGCCGGGCACGACGCGGCCATTGCGCATTGAAGCGGCTGCGTGGCGCGGCAAACCGGTTTTCTTTTCGCTTATTGGGGATTGGACCAAACCCGAGAGAATGAAAAGACCGGAGGATTCGGTCGGGAAGGAAGTTGGAAAGATCCTCACGTTTGTTCTGGCTCTTTCTTTACTCTTCGGAGCGGCTCGCCTGGCACGGAAGAATTATCGGCAGGGGCGCGGAGACCGTGAAGGCGCATTCCGCCTGGCTGCGGTGATGTTCGTACTTGAAATGATGTTGTGGCTGAGTCGCGGCCACTTCGTACCCGACCTCAACATGTTCTTGTTGTTCATCATCGCGGTAAGCACCGGACTGTTCATCTCAGGCACGACCTGGCTTTTGTACCTTGCGCTGGAGCCCTGGGTGCGGCGGCGCTGGCCGCACTCCATCATCTCGTGGAGCCGGCTGCTGGCCGGACAGTTCCGCGATCCGCTGGTGGGCCGCGACATCCTGTTCGGCGTGATGCTCGGCTTGCTTTGGATTCTCGTTTTCCAGATTCGATACATCCCGATGATGCACATGGGCGCGGCTCCGGGTATCGGCCAAACTGAATACCTGGCGGGAGGGCGCGAGGCGTTGGGTGCGTGGCTGATGCAAATCCCAACTTCGATCATAGGCACTCTACAGTTCTTTTTTCTACTGCTCGGGTTGAAAGTGCTGCTGCGGAAAGATTGGCTGGTCGCGATCGCGTTCGTCGCCGTTTTTGCTTTGCCGCAGGGATTTTCCAGTTCTTACGTCGCCGTTGAACTGCCGGCACAAATTCTGGTCTATGCCATTGCCGTTCTGATCGTCTATCGCTTTGGTTTGGTACCTCTCGCCTGCGCCATCTTCACCGTGAACATGATGGCGAACCTTCCCATCAGCTCCGACCTTTCGGCATGGTATGTACCAACCTCGGTATTGGCTGTGCTCAGCGTGGTGGCCCTGGCAGGTTGGGGATTTTATCATTCGCTGGGTGGAGAACCGCTGTGGCACGTCGAAGCGGAATCGGGGAGCTTCGAACCGTGAACAGCGCAGCCCGCCCCCTACTCGGGCTTTTTGCTGTCCTTCAGAAGCCCGAGCCGTATCAGGCTTTCGGCGGTGGCAACGATAGATTCCTCGTTCGAGCGCGGCGCCCAGCCGAGCATGCGCCGGGCTTTTTCGTTGGTGGCGTTCTTCACTTTGCCGAGTTCGGGCAGAATCTGCTTCACGGCGGGATCGCGCAGCGAGGCGAGGCGAACGAGCCAATTGGGCAGTTCACGAATTGGAACTCTTTTGGCAGCCGCGCCCAGCCGGCACTTTAATAGCTTCGCAACTTCGACCATCGATAGGAAATCGCCCGCAATGGCGAGGAATCGTTCGCCTTTGGCCGCGGGATGAGTCATCGCGCGAATATGCAGGTCGGCGACATCGCGCACATCGACCGCGCCAAAGCAGAGCTTCGGCAGGCCGGGCACGGCGCCATCCATCATGCGCTGCACGATGAGAATCGAGGTCGAATAGTCGGGCCCCAAAACCGGGCCGAAGACGCCCACCGGGTTGACAACCGAAAGCTCGAGGTCGCCGCCTTCGCGGGCAATGAAATCCCAGGCCGCGCGTTCGGCTATCGTTTTCGATTTCACATATGCTGTAAGGCCGTCGGAGGTGGGGTCCGTCCAGTCCGTCTCGTTGAAGGGATCGCTTTGCTGCGGATGGCCATAGCCGATCGCTGCGAACGAGGAGGTCAGCACAACGCGCTTTACGCCGGCATCGCGCGCCACGCGCAAAACGCGGAGCGCACCTTCGCGCGCAGGCAAGATGAGTTCGTCGTTGTTCTTGGGGATGCTCGAAGGAAACGGCGACGCCACATGTAGCACATACTCGCAGCCGGCGACGGCTTCGGACCACCCTGCATCGTTTTCGAGATCCGCGGCGACGAAAGACAACCGACCATCGCTTTGAGAGTCTGTGCCACCTTCCCTCAGCATGGCGCGGACGTCGGCCTCGCGTTTCAGGCTCCGCACCGTAGTGCGTACCTGATGGCCCGCTACCAGAAGCTGCAAGATGCAGTGGCTGCCAATGAAACCCGATCCACCGGTTACCAGAACTGCGTTCATCTACCTTGGGATCTCTGTGCGAGGAAATCGGACTGGCACTGTTTGGCGGCGGACACTAATTGGGTAAATTCCGGCGTGCCGCGCAGAGGCGCCCAGATTGAGTCCTTGCGGAGGCCCTCGTAGGCACAAAAGTGGCCGGTAACGACAGAACTCTTGAGCATGTTCAAAGCGAGATCGCGCTGACCACAGAAAAAGACGTCGGACGCGACTACATATCGCGGTTCAGGATCAGGATCGGCTAACATTTGGGCGGCAGTGTTTCGCGCGAGATTCACCGCATCGGCGGAGGTCGGCGCGTCCATGCACGCCAGCCACATCCGGCCGTCAGGATAATTGTTAAATTTCTGCGCGACTTCCCGCGCTTGCGACAATTTCCCCTCGCGAACGTAATGCCGTATCAGGTTCGATCCAGCCCACCACGATCCGGCATCGAGCTGGAGAAATTCCAGAGCCCGCGTGTAGTTCCCCAACTGATCGAAGGTAAACGCACAGGAGCGGAGCTGGAAGTTTCCCGGATCCAGAGAAAGGGCCGTGTCGCACTCGTGCGCAGATTCCTCCATCGCGCCTCCGTAACGCGATACGTATGCCAGAGCAAAATGCGCCTGAGCATTCTCCGGATGCCGCTCTACCAGAGCCTTGGCGTCGGCGTAGGCTTTTGCCAATTCTCCTCTTTCCACTCGATTGGTAATCAGCCAGGCCGGTGCAAAAACGAAGTTCGGATCGAGAACCATGGCGCGTTCGAGAGCGGCATTGGACTTTTGAAATGACGCCTCGCCGCCAGTAGAGTATGCCGCGTCATAATGGTAGCGAACGCCCAACGCGGCCCATGCCGGCGCGTAAGCGGGATCGGTTCCGACCGAACGCTCCAACATGGCGATCGCGTCCTTATTAGGAAGAGGATCATGCGGCAGCGAAATGCTGCGCAGGTAGAGATCGTAAGCCTCTTCATTCTTGGGGCGTGTGCCTTCACTGGAATCGCTTCCAGCCCCAAGAGCGGGCACCAGACCTTGTCGTACCTTCGCCGTGATTTGGTTCCGCATGGCAATCATGTCAGGAGCAGCGACGGTCATGGTATCGCGCCACAAGGTGCGGTTGTCGGCGATGTCTACGGCCTCCAGAGTGATCTGGAGCTGGTCGCCTTCTTTCAGATAGTGGCCGGTGACAACGTCTGTCACATGCATGGCGCGGCCGGCTTCCTGCAAGTCGAGATTAGGAGATTCGTACTTGCTGGTGGTGGCGAACGGTCGAATGGTGAGGGTACGAACGTAGCTCAGCGAAGTTGCAATTTCATCGGCCAGAGCTAGCCGTAGAAAATCCACATCCTTATCAGAACCAAGGTTCTGCAAAGGCAGAACGGCGATGGTTTTTTGAGCGGAGTTCACGACGGCGGGCACAACGCCATGCTGCCTGACGAACCAGAAAACACCGGCGAGGATGACCACCGGGACGATCACCAAGGCGAGTTTTCCTAAAGATCGATCGCGGGGAGGCGTATCAACGGCGACCGCAGAGGCCGCACTCGATGACGTGGACGAAGGAACGGTGCCCGATGATCCTGACGATGATCCGGCAGTCAGAAAAGCCGGCTGAGCAGCAGACTGTGTTTCGCTGTCTCTAGTGGCTGCGATGCTTCCCGAACTCGCAGACATACCCGGTCGCGACTCCGTTTCTCGTTTCAGCCGCTTCAGGTCGGCACGCAGGTCGGCGGCATGCTGGTAGCGCAGTTCGAGGTCTTTTTCCAGCGCCTTGTTCAGGATGTCTTCGAGCTTGGCCGGAAGATCCGGGTTGAGGCGCACGGCCGGGACTGGATTGCCCGCGAGAATCTCGTGAGAGATGACCCCGGAACTTTCGCCGCGGAACGGCAGCGTGCCGGTGGCCATTTCATAGAGCACCGCACCAAACGAAAACAGATCGCTGCGGGCATCGAGTTCCTTCGCTCGCACCTGCTCCGGTGACATGTAAGCGACCGTGCCGACCGTGGAGCCGGGGCTGGTGAGGTGCTGGTCGTCGATAGAGAAAGTTTGCGTGTTGGCGGAGGCGATCCTGCTGGAAGAAGCGGCGGGCGCAACTTTTGCCAGGCCGAAGTCGAGGATCTTGGCGTGTCCGCGCTTGGTCACGAAAATATTGGCCGGTTTGATGTCGCGATGAACGATATTTTCGGCGTGGGCGGCGTCGAGTGCGTCGGCAATCTCGATAGCAAGACCGAGCAGAATATCGGTCTCTACCGGCTTTCCGTCGATAAGATGCTTCAGAGTTAAACCTTCCAGGAATTCCATGGCGATGAAGGCCCTGCCATCCTGCTCGCCGATGTCATAGATCGTGCAGATGTTGGGATGATTTAGCGCAGAGGCGGCTTGAGCCTCACGCTGAAAGCGCGCCAGCGCCTGAGGGTCGCGGGATAAATCCTCTGGAAGGAACTTGAGGGCGACGAAACGATGCAGCCGCGTGTCTTCGGCTTTGTAGACCACGCCCATGCCGCCACCACCGAGCTTTTCGACGATGCGGTAGTGAGAGATGGTTAAGCCGATCATTGTATTGGGAGCTATTCGGAGCTACCTACTCGGAGTTATTTCTGGACCCAATGCGCAGCTCCGCGAGTCGCTTCATCTTACGGAGGCTGCTGCGCGTAGTCAACGAAGTGAGGGCTGTGAGCAGGAGTCTGCTACAGTCGCCAGTAAGTTCAGCGCACCTTGGAGCTTGCCGGGTGTAAGATGCGTCTGCCTTGGGGTTCAATCAGAAACTGCAACGGAAAAAAGGAGAGTTGATGAAACGATCACTATTGGTGGCTGGGGTGGCGGCGGCGATCATCGCCGCGTGGTCCGTGGGGCGGGTACACGGGCAGAACGAAATGAAGAAAGTCGTTTATGTCTCCTCAAGTCAGGCAAATTACACGACAATGAGCAAGGGCGTGTCATCGGCCAAAATCTGGGGAGATGCCGACAAGGGAGCGAACGCCAGTTTTACTAAGTTCGATCCGGGGCAGGATAACGGGATGCACACGCACACGAACGATGTTTGGATCGTCGTGGTGAAGGGCGCCTATTTGTACAAGGACGACGCGGGCGAAAAGCGGGTAGCCGCGGGCGACTTCCTACGCGTCCCCGGTGGACACAAACACTGGAGCGGCGGCGACGCGAAAGAGGGTGCGCTGTTCTACGCGGAATCGTCCGGGAAGTTCGACTTGATTCCGGTGAAGTAGAGGGTGTGGAGGACGAAGCGGCAAGTTGCTCTCCGCTCGGTGGTTCGGGGCCCACTTCTCGCAAACGAGAAGTGGGGACACCGCGGGCAGCCTGGTCTGCTACGGCTGGGCATTCAGATTGAACGACTGGGCTTCGGTTCCGTTGCAATCATAGATTTGGAGTTGCACACCATTCGCGGTGGACGCTCCCGGAACATCCAGGCATCTTCCACTTCCCACCCCAACGAACTTGTACAGATTGCTGCCAAGTGCGACGGGCATCCATTGTTCATTGGAACCGCCCCCATAGGTCCAAAGCTGGATCAGGCTCCCATCGCCCGTACCGTTGTTGACCACGTTCCAGGCCTCGCTGGGCGCGTTGCGGTTGACGACGCTATAGATGCCATTGCCTTTGGATTGGAACTGCCACTCCTGGTTGTATTGCTGGTTGCCGCAGGACCACTGTTGCACGACAGTTCCGTTTGAAGTTCCCCGGCCCTGCGCATCGACACACGCATTGCTGTTCTGATTGACGACGTTGAACCATGAACTGGTGCTGATGCTTGCCCCATTGACGTTGCCGCTGAGGCCGAGATCGGCATTCTGCGCAAAGGCATTGGTGGTGGTCCATTGCTCCCAATCGGCCGCAATCGTTGTGGAGGAGTTGGTAGAAACGTTGGGAGTGGTTGCCCAATACGTCGGACCGTAGAACCCCCAATTGCTAGGATTCAGCGCATTGGTGGACTTGTAGGCCCACATCGTCCAACTTAGCCCCACGGTGTTGTAGGCATCCACCGAAAAGTTCCAAACGGAGGAGACGTTGTACATGTCATTGAACTCGCCGATATAGCCGGGGCAGTTGTAGCTGGAGTGGTTGTTAAAATCGTTGACCTGGTTGGTGGAACCCTGCTCCACTTGTGACTCGCTGCCGTTGAACTGATACTCGTGCATTTCGTATACAACGTTCGTCCATCCCTCGGAGGCAGGGCTGGGAAGCATGCTCCAGTCCCAATTGCCCCAGGTTCCTTCGATGAAAATCATGTGATTGGGATCGGCGGAGCGGACGCTATTGTAGAGG
>JBAPOI010001030.1:0-3870 GCA_049279555.1 Candidatus Sulfotelmatobacter sp. | reverse complement strand
ACTATAAGGTGCCGGTACACGACGCAGAAAAGCGTCCGGCCACGAGCAAAGATAATCCGACGAAAGATAATCGAGGAGCGAAAAGAAAACGGGTGGCGTGATGGGCAAATTCTCCGGGCTCTAAATTGCCCTAATCAAAATTCAACCCCGGTTCTCGCGTGGAATTCCTATTTCGCACGAGCACCCCTGCCCGCGATTGGGTGCTGTAGGCGCTGCTCGTGCGACAGCGCAGGGGCAAGATCGAATTTCAGATTCTTACATGGGCCTTACAGACATATAAGAAAGCAAGTAGTTCGGTCGGTTGCGCAATCCCCAAAAGTGGCAGCGAGACCGTCTTTAAAGAAGGCCGGCGCGGGAGTTTCAGTACATGGTGCCGGAAGCCTTGCGAGGCCGCACAGTTGTGATGCATTTGGCCAGAAACAGACTATGGGAGGCGCCAAACCCGGTCCATGGTCTGGCAAAAGTCACTATCGCCGGATCCCGGGGTTTCTGATCGCATTGCATTTGCCTAAGGCCCTTATTGAAACCGGACTGCGTATGTGCCTTCTGGAGAAAAGCCAGGACAGCACCGCGTTCGAGGCCGAGCAGTGTGTTCTCTGTGGTCCGGTTTGCTCGTGAATAACCGCGAAATACAGGCATTATTCGCGTTCGGCGTAGAGCGACCGGACGCGAGGGAAAGAATGTGACGGAAAGAATGTGACGGAAAGAATGTTCAGCATTATGGGCAGGACCTGGCCCGGTGGCAATCCTGTTTTTCAGCTGGTTTGGCCAGGCCGCTGATGGGCAAGTATGCAACAAAATGCACATGTGACGCAAGTATATATATGCCGAAGTTATCTAGCGCAGCCTGATTGCGCAGCGGGAGAACAAGAACAAGCCGCATAGGCTACGTTGCGAGCAGATGCCCGACCAAAGGAGCCTGCCCATTGAGAGTCACCTCACGCACATGACGTGTAAAGACGAAATGCTGTGCGTAACAGCATTAAGGAAGCAGCGCACGGGAGCACAACGAGCAGCCGCAACCCTGAAATCGGCGACCTAGTCGCGATAGTCTCGTCACATACAGGCTCAAGAACATGCGGTGAGTATTCATCTGATCTCTCCATCGAAGGCTCGTCGGAAAGAATGAATCGCGGGCATGAACCTAACAAGGTTGGCGAACAACTCAGCGAGGAGTAAAGCGCAATGATCGTCTCTTCGGCTCACGCTGAATGCAGGCAAATATAGACGACAACTCGCTATGGTTGAATCCCCGGCTTGTGATCGCATTGCATTCGCCTTATGCCCTCCTTGAAACCGGACTGCCCATATGCCTTCCGGAGAAAACCCAAGACAGTACCGTATTCGATGCCGAGCAGTCCGTTCTCTGGAAGTCCGGTTTGCTGACGAACTATCGCCAAAAATGGGCAACTTTCGCGTATTTCGGTGGAAAGGACCGTGGAATTTCTCCGCAGTTAAGACTTTTTGGCGGAGAGAGTGGGATTCGAACCCACGTTACCCTTTCGAGTAAACACGCTTTCCAAGCGTGCGCCTTCAGCCACTCGGCCATCTCTCCGGCGTGAACTTGGGAAAATTACTCTGCTACCGGAAGGTTGTTGCATCGGCCAAGTCGGCTCAGATTTCCATCCGCTCGGCGTCACTTCATTCTATGGTTCGCGGCTCACAAGCGCAAATCAATCACACACAACGGGATTTCAAGATAAGTCTACGGAGAGAAGAAAGCTCTTGAAAATTTGCTGACCTTTTTAGGATAGCTTTGTTGGAACGGAATTGATTGGGCTTGCGTTGGGTATAGCTGAGTTCGATCCAGCCGCCGGTGCTCCAACTGCGGCAGCGCGTACAGAGGCGGCCGCTGCAGAGCCGGCACCATTGCCGTTCTCAGCCGCGACGGGCACAGGCGGCGGCTTCACCCCATCGACAACATGGTGGCTCAGGCAGTAGAGCGCAAGCTCAAGACGATCGGCCACGCCAAGCTTGTCATAAACTTTGCGCAGGTAATTCTTTACGACCTGCTCTGTGGTTCCGACGCGAACCGCGATTTCTTTATTCTTCATACCCTGCGTAACGCATGAAACAATCACGGTTTCTTTCGGCGTGAGTTGAACTTTCGGGCGCGCTCCCGAAGGCCGGAGGTTGTGTCCGCGGTAGGCTTCCATCACCCAATGAATGGCTTGGTTCTCCAGCCACGGTTCGCCAGATGCAACTTTGCGCAGACAGTCGACCAGCACTTCCGGTTCGACTTCGCGAGACAGAATGCCGTGAGCTCCGCGCCGGAATAACTCAAGCGTGAGTTGCTCGTCGGAAGTAGGCGTCACTACAACGATCTTCATTTGCGGCGACTGCCGCAAGAGTTCAGTCACTGCTTCCACGGGATTCGCCGTCAGCGCCGATTCGAAGATCAGCACATCGGCGGAAAACTTAGTAACCGCAGATTGAGTTTGCGGCAGCGTCTCAGCTTGCGCGACAACTCGGATGTCGTCTTCGAGCGCGAAGATCTTGCGCAGCCCGGCGCGGAAGATAGCCTGGGTATCGGCGAGGATCACGCGAATCAGCCGGCCAGTGCCGACATCCTGGTGAACGCCGTGATTTTCTCCCACCCTGACCGAAGTGCTGGCCATTCGTTTCCCTACGCCTTATGCTCGCTCGAAATGGTATTCGTCAATCACTACGCCAACCCCGCGACGGCCCTTGTCTTCAAAACTGCGAACCACACGGCCGTGACAGTCAATCTGTACGTCACAACGTGAACCCACGACATCGCCCGGAAGCAGGATCGTAAAATCAACGATGGAACCGACCGGAACATCTCTGTCCATCGCGAAGAGCACGCCGTTGGCGGAAATGTTCTGCGTTTCCGCCGTGCAGGCCTCGCCTTGCGATTTCAACTCCACCGGCAGATGCAACGGAAACCGCGGAGCACTCTGCATTTCGGCATAGTGCTTGATTGCAGATTCCGCCTGCGCATCAACCGTCAGTTGTTCCTGTGTTCCTTCGCCTGACACCGTTTCTTGCGACCCTTCCCTCCAGAGCGCCTGCAACTGTTCGTGCATCTGGATTTCTCAGAACTCTTCTCAAACATCTTTTTTCGGAACTCTAGGGCAGCGTACACCTACGAACCAGCCATGCAAAGTTACCGAAGTCATGGAACGGAAGGGTGCTAACTACTTGCAGATGAGTGGATTAGAGTGAATTTACAACAAAGGTTTTAGGGATGAAAATGGCTTGAGCTCGGCCACAAACCATGCAACGGTGGCCGGTATCCCGATTGCGTTGGCGGCGGCGCCCGCTAAAACTTGGTCACTTCTGTGAAGCCAAACTCGCGCACTTTCATCGCTGGCGCCACCATATCAAACGATTCTTCGCCGCTGCAACGCACCGGCGCGCTCATTGCTTCGACACTCGACAGCATATGGATCAGGCTTTGGTTAAAGCGAAAGTTCCGCACACCCTGGCGCACTCGTCCGTTTTCCACCAGGAAAGTGCCGTCGCGAGTCATCCCCGTCAGAATTTTTTCGTAGGGATCGACTTCGCGGATATACCACAGCCGCGTTACCAGGACACCGCGCTCAGTCGAAGCAATCATCTGCTCAACCGACTGCGGATTTTCCGGCGCGGCAAAAACAATGTTGCATGGCATCTCGCCCATTTCGTTGGGCAGCGCAAAGCCGTGACCGGTAGCTTCGATCGGTCCGACTTTATCTTTATATTCCGAGTGTTTCATTCGTTGAGCCGTCGCGCGCGCGTATACGACGCGCTTGACCACTCCGTCCTCGACCAAGGGGAGCCGATGCCGCCGAATGCCTTCGCCGTCGAATGGAGATCCCGTTTGCAGGGGATACGTGACATCGTCCCAGATGGTGATGTTCTTGC
>JBAPOI010001029.1:0-2608 GCA_049279555.1 Candidatus Sulfotelmatobacter sp. | reverse complement strand
GTTTGCGCGCGACGTCAATCTTTTGATCGGTCGCCGGAATTGGACCGACCGAGGGGTACACACCGAGCGAACCTTGTGGAAACGTGACCGATGGCTTGGTTAGCAGTTGCGCGCCGAAGGCAATGATCTGTGTGTTGGCATAGCGTCTCGTCTTGGCGGCGGCTAGATCGTCAGTCGCCCGAAGTGTCTCCAGGCCGGCGGTCTTCAGGGCGCTGTTGTTGGCAACGGCTTGCTGAACCGCCTCTTCTAGTGTCAGCACAGGAAGACTCGATTCCTGCGCGCGCCCCAGCAGCGCGGCGGTTCCCAATAGTACGGTCCACTGCGCTGCCCGAAATATTGAGACGCGCGCGTGGCGACAGAACATAACCACCGCAAGGCGACCCGGGATGCTAAGACAAGAAAAGATGTCGTTCTTCTGCATAGATCAATACCTCTGGCGAGAGCTTTGGGAGGCGCTCATGCGATCGAACACCAACTTGGCGGCCTCCGTATACATGTGTTCCCATTCAGGCTCGCTATCGATCGCGAGACATCCCAGGCCGTGTGCAACGGCCAACAGTGCAACAGCGACGACTTCAGACGGATCAGCCGGTACGCCGGATGTCGCGCCAAGGTACCGGCCCACCGAAGCGGCGTACGTTTCGAGTTCTCGCCGGCGGAGCTCTGCGAGGTGCGTGCGCGCTGAACGATCTCTCATCGCTCTTCGGGCGAATTCCATGCGCAGGGCGATGAAGTCCTTGAGACGCCATTGATTCGAGAACCACTCCCGAACCGCGGCGACTCGCTCTGCGGGCTCGGTTATCTGTTGGAAGATGTCATCGAGAACGTTTGATACTTTGGGCTGGCACCTGTCGATAACGGCAAGGAATACCTGCTCTTTGTCGTCGAAATTGGAGTAGAAGGCGCCCCGGGAATACCCCGCCATTTCGCTGATTTCATCTACTGAGGCATCGTCGAAGCCTCTCCTGATAAACAGTCTCTCGGCTGCTTCGATGAGGCGCCTGCGCGTCACCTCTCTGCTTTCCTGCCGCGTGAGCCGTTTCCGTGCCTTCATTGCGATTCACTCATGAATGCCGATACTGATCTGCGTTCAACCATCACTCGCGAATTTGCATTCGATTGGCCATTCGCTTTGGTGCCCAGAAGGGTGGGGTAACTTGTTAAATCGATGAGAGCTGCTCCGCCATCTAGACGGCAGCAACCCAGATCCGCGCCTGCTGCCGGTAGCAGGTGCCGATGTCTTCTGCCGAAGTTCGGCTGGGCACAGCGTCATTACGGTGTTGAATTGCCGAGCCCGCTTGAGTCGAAAGGCTGACAACAGCAGCGGCTAGCCTAGAGCGATGCTTCCAACCTGAGGCCCAAGCACGCAATTGCGTACGGCATCAGGAATGCTCTCGAATCTTCGGAGAGATTTGCAACTACCCGTGATGCGTTACGAAGAACAAGTCGTTGTGGAAGATCAGGTCGCAGCTTCGACGACCGGCCGTAGCTATCCGTTGGGGGCTACGCTGATAAACGGCGGAGCCAATTTCTCGATCTTCTCCCGGAGCGCGTCGAGCATCGAACTGCTATTTTTTGATCGGGTGGACGACACTCGTCCTTCACGTATCATCCCCATCGATCCTTTAGTGAACCGCACTTACCACTATTGGCATGTATTCGTGCCCGATGTACAGGCAGGTCAGATCTATGGATTCCGGGCCTACGGACCATTCGAGCCAGCTCGGGGTCTCAGGTTCGATCCATCCAAGCTATTGCTCGACCCATACGGCCGCGCCATTGCCGCCCCAAGAAACTATAGCCGTGAAGCAGCCCGTCTCAAAGGAGACAACACCGCGACGGCCATGAAAAGCGTGGTTACGGACCCGCACGCTTATGACTGGGAAGGGGACGTGCCGTTGAAGCGGCCCTGGTCACGCACGATAATTTACGAGATGCATGTGCGCGGATTTACAGCGCATCCGAGCTCCGGGCTGGCGGAATCGAAACGCGGCACATATGCGGGAGTAGTCGATAAGATCCCATACCTTCAGCAGCTAGGTATCACCGCGGTCGAGCTGCTTCCTGTGTTTCAGTTCGATGCACAGGATGCGCCCCCGGGCCGCACGAACTACTGGGGCTATTCACCGGTTTCGTTTTTTGCGCCGCATCAGGCATACAGCTCGCGTCGGGACCATCTGGGCGCATTAGAGGAATTTCGCGATATGGTGAAGGCGCTGCACCGAGCTGGCATCGAAGTCATTCTCGACGTAGTCTTTAATCACACGGCTGAAGATGGACACGACGGCCCGACACAGTGCTTCCGCGGCCTGGACAATCCCACTTACTACCTTCTTTCTGAAGACCGCTCACGCTATCCGAACTTCACCGGCACAGGTAACACTCTAAATGCGAACCACCCAGTGACACGGCGCGTGATTGTGGATAGCCTCCGCTATTGGGTGAATGAGATGCATATAGATGGCTTCCGGTTTGATCTTGCGTCCATCCTTGCGCGCGATTCGTCCGGCGTCGTCATGTCTAATCCTCCGGTGCTTCGGGATATCGAGTCGGACCCGGCGCTGGCCGGCACGAAAATGATTGCCGAGGCATGGGACGCGGTAGGACT
>JBAPOI010001028.1:0-12649 GCA_049279555.1 Candidatus Sulfotelmatobacter sp. | reverse complement strand
GATATCGGCGCGGTGTGGTGCCATTGGTGCCATGTGATGGACCGCGAGTCTTACGACGATCCTGAAATCGCCGCCATCGTCAACGAGCACTTCATCCCCGTGAAGGTCGATCGCGACGAACGTCCGGACATTGACAGCCGCTATCAGGTTGCGGTGCAGGCCGTCAGCGGCCAGGGCGGATGGCCGCTCACCGCGTTTCTCACTCCCGATGGCAAGCCGTTCTACGGCGGCACTTATTTTCCGCCCAACGATGGTTACGGTCGTCCCAGCTTCCGGCGCGTGTTGTTGAGCATCGCCAACACCTACAAAGAAAAACACGGCGACGTGGTCGAGCAGGCCCAGATGGTCGAGAACTCAATTGCTCAGTCGGAATCGTTTGCCGGCCGCGGCGGCAAGGTCTCGCGTCACGTGATCGATGCCATTCAGGAATCGGCGTTCAAGATGTTTGACGCCGCGCATGGCGGCTTCGGGCAAGCCCCCAAATTTTCTCATCCCGCAACCCTCGACTTATTGATCGAGCAGTATGCCAGCACCGGAAATCAGCACCAGAATGGCGAACTACGCAACGTCATCGTCACCACGCTCGAGCACATGGCCAACGGCGGTGTCTACGACCAGCTCGCCGGAGGCTTTCATCGCTACTCCGTCGACGAGCGCTGGGTAGTGCCGCACTTCGAAAAAATGTGCTACGACAATTCCGAACTCCTGAAAAATTATGTGCATGCCTACCAGGCCACCGGCTCGGAGTTTTTTGCCAGCGTCGCGCGGGACATTATCCGCTGGATGGATGAGTGGCTGAGCGACCGCGACCGCGGCGGCTTTTATGCTTCGCAGGATGCCGACATCAACATGGACGACGACGGCGACTATTTCACCTGGACGCTCGATGAGGCGCGCGCCGTCTTAAGCGAAGAAGAAGCGCAGGTGGCAGCGCTGCGCTACGACATCAACGAAGTCGGCGAGATGCACCACAATCCGGCGAAGAACGTGCTTTTTGTGCGCGCGTCGATCGAAGAGATTGCGCGGCGGATGAGCCTGAGCGGCGAACGTGTGCAAGAGCTGCTTGCATCGGCGAAAAAGAAAATGTATGCCGCGCGGCTGCAACGGCCTACACCTTACGTCGACAAGACGGTTTATGTGGGATGGAACAGCATGTGCGTTAGCGCATACCTGGAAGCGGCGAAGGTGCTTGGGCTGGAGAATGCGCGAAAGTTTGCGCTGCGGTCATTGGATCGGATTCTGGCCGAGGCCTGGAAACCGCATGGCGCGAGATCGGACCGCGCGGGCGAGTCGACCGCGCCCACACATGCCGTTGCTGGGCAATTGTTGCATGTGGTCGCTTATTCCGATCCGAAGGCGGAACACCGGAAAGTTTCCGGCTCGCTCGACGACTACGCAGCGACCGCTCTGGCCTGCTTAGACGCTTATGAGACGACGGCCGATCTTAGCTACTTCAAGTTCGCGCGGGCGATCACCGACGCAATGATCGCCAGATTTTTCGATGTGGTTTCCGGAGGGTTCTTCGACGCTGAGCCGGCCACGGATGGAAAGAGCCTGGGCGTGCTATCGACTCGCCGCAAACCGTTGCAGGATTCTCCCACGCCGGCGGGGAACCCGGTGGCAGCGATTGCGCTGCTCCGACTGCACCATTACACGGGGGATGTCGCGTATCGAGACCAGGCAGAGCAAACGCTGGAAGCCTTTGCAGGAGTAGCCGAACAATACGGAATATTTGCCGCGACCTATGGAATCGCGGTGATTCATTGGTTGGAGAGTCCGGTGCAAGTGGTCGTGATTGCCGGGGAGGGGTCCGCGGATTCGGCAAGCGACTTGGCAGCCGTGGCCAACGCCGGCTTCGCCTTCAACAAAACTACGCTGCGGCTCGCGGCGAACCAGGCGGTCGCAGAAAATCTTCCTCCCGCTTTGGCGGAGACCATTCCGAACCTGCCGCAGTTGCGCTCGGACAAATCGTTTGCGGTGCTGTGCTCCGGTTCTGCGTGCCAGCCGCCTGTTAATGATGCTGCGGAGTTGCAGCGCGCCTTGCAATCCACATTCGAGAAGTCTTCTTCTTAATACGTGTCGTCCCGAGCGGAGCGAGGGATCTTTGGTTCTTCTTGCCACCGTCAAACACCAAGATTCCTCGCTTCGCTCGGAATGACAAAAGTGGGGGGACATGGAATGACTAGAGCGGGAAACTCGGAATGACTAGCGCCGGAAACGCGGAACGACTAGAGAAACAAAACAACAATGATGACCAAGACAAAAAAACAGGGCCGACGGTTTATGTATGAAAGTCCGTCAGCCCGAAAATAGCGAGCCCAAGGGTTCGGCCCGTTACTACAAGTTACTTTGGTGACCTTGCGGCCACCGGGTTTGTCCGATGAAATGTTCCTTCATCGGCGGTACAAATGGACAAGCCACGTTCATCTGCCCGGCATTGTTAGTTGTGGTGGGTACTTCTTCGTAGTACCCATGCCTCCGTCTGGGGCGGGACCCCGTGGAACGGCAGCCGATGCGTACGTACCCACCAGTCCAAGCATCAGGATCGAAATCCTGATAATCTGCTTCATAGTTGTTCTCCTACCGCGCCGCTAGGCTTTCCCAAATTGGGACCAAAGCGATGCGGAGGAGAATTATAAGGCACGAGTCAAGTCCTTATTCAAGTAGGGCCTACGCGGTATCCCACACGTCAGCTTTCACCGACGATACGGTCTGCTTCCGGCGTCCCCGTACCTTCTTTATAAATACAGTGAAATCTGTAGGTTACCGAAGTAATTGCGACCTGCTGGTGGCGGGACTGTCAGGAGAAGTTAGCCTCAAATAAATATTTCGTGAAAATGCGGAAATCCGGTCAATTTGGACGAAATGGAGGAAGCTGGAAGTTTACTTGAGAGACTTTGAGCCGACCTTAGCCGAGAGCGCAGAGCGGCCAGAGCCATTTGGTGAGACCGAGACAAGCCCATGACCCTCTTCTGCAATGGTTGGCGAGATCGGTGTTCGGGATAGAGCACGATCGACCATTCCTTCGAACATGGGAATCAGAGAGTCCGCGGGCAGTGGATGATGAATGTCGGACAGGCCTTGCTCCCACCTCTGGGGACGCAACATCGCGGACCCTGCTTCACGGGCAGGACTCTTGGCCAATGTGTAGCCAAACCAAATGAGCAGTGCGCTGTTGTATGCGATCATATTAACCACGCTCATCGATATGTCGCTCAGGTGATAGCCCGCCCATGTAGCGTTTAATGCTAATTCCACCATGGCGAAAGTTCCAAAGCCAAGAGCGATACCGAAGCTATGCTGGCGTCTGCTAACTCCGAGGTAGCGGGCAAAAATCAACAAGAAGAGAACCATTCCAACCTGAATAATGCGCACGCAACGCTGGGCGGTCATGACGGCCTGGACTAATGGCTGGGTGTCCGACGATCGCGTAGAAACCGATACGACTCCCGCAACCAAAAGCATCACCAAGCCTGCCCACTTGAATAGAACGGTTCCCAAGTCTCGCAATGTGTGGAACGGCCTGAACACGTCGAGGAAGGCTTCGTAGATGACCATGAAGCCCAAGGCCACGCTGACCGCTACATTTAGCCAGAAAAGGTTGAAATAGCCGGAGTAGTTATACCAGTACGCCGGAAAGAGCGCCGCAAAGATTAGGATCTGCGTGACGATATACGCGAAGAAATACCTGAAGGCATGGTGCTGGCCGCGGCGAAGCATAGAAGTGGCGATTGCCGTCTGCAGGACCGGATGCGCGATCCACAGAGCGTAACAGAGAATCTTGGTTTTCTCGCTCATCGGAAGACTCCCCTAACTCCGAAACCAGCGCTGCCGGCCTTAGCGCCAACGTCGCGAAATGCACTAGTAAAGAGTGGTTCAGCGTTATTAGAGAAGTTAAATCTTTTGACACGCGGGTTCAATGCACTCAGGTAACCGAAAGTAACGTTACCTTCGGGCCATCTCTAGGCGGGCGCTTTCAACATGGAAACAACCCTGAAAAGGGCGGGGCAACTTGAGGGCGACAGGCGCAGTTACTCGCGAGCCGTGCATTTCTTGCGAGAGCGACACCTTGGGCTGGATCGGAATTGACAGCGGATTCACGCCCAGCGCGGACTCGCCAGACGAGCGCTTTCTAGGCGTCGGGAACCGAATGGATGTAGGCGCGCATCATGCGCACTTCGTCATCCTTCTCGCTCAAATCGTGCAGCAGAATGTCGCGCAACGAAACCATCCCAACCAGCTCGCCTTCGTAGCAGACGGGCAGGTGACGGAAGCCGTTTTGCCGCATCAGGGCAAGACAATTTTCCAGTTCGTCGTTCGTGCCGATGGAAACCGGATCGCCGGTCATAACCTCCGCGAGGCAGGTGGCGCTGGGGTCGCGGCCTTCGGCTACTACGCGTTTCATCAGATCGCGTTCGGAAAAAATTCCCACCAGTTTGCCGTTGTGCATGACGGGAACCGCGCCGATGTTGTGCTCCACCATGGTGCGCACGGTTGCCAGCACGGTCTGGCTCGCCTCCGCCTGCCGAGTCTCCTGATTCTTGATCAGATCGCAGATACGCATTGGGTCCTCCCGAAGCTCTGGTTCCTTCACACTCCAAAAGCTCTACCGGAGCGCGAGTATAGCCCAAACGAGATGCATGGGAAGAATAAAGGGTTGGGAAAGAAGAGAAATTCCGGCCATTTGTGACCCATTCTGGGATAGCGCCGAGCCCGGTCAACGAATCCATGCCTATCTTGCGGCCTGGTGTCTTATCTGCACGAAGCTTTCTCTTCCCCGAGGAATACGAAATAGGAGGAATTGCTCAAGGCGGCAGGCAAGCTTCCGTGGGGCCGAGCTGTGAGAATGATGTTGTATTCGCCGACGCTTCCCAGATTCATTTCCGCGAATTCGTCCGCAGTTTGTTTCCGCGCCAGAACTTGCGGCTCCGCACAGGGTTCAATCACCGCCAGCCGTGCCAGAAACTCATACAGATCGCTGCAGCGACCCTGTCCCGGAACCACGAACGAGACCTCCGCATGCTGCGAAGAAAAGTGCCAAGCGAGCGAAGCCGCCAGATTCACCGCACGCTCGTAGGCTGGAGCCGAGATTAGCCCAGCGGCCGGATTGTCAAAGACGATGCACAGCTTGCGCTCGTCCTCGCGGCTGAACTCGCGCACTTTTAACGATCCGGATTTGGCGGTTGCCTTCCAGTCGACATGGCGCGCCGAATCCTCAGGCATATATTCGCGGATGCGATACAGGTCGGAGCCGCGCCCCCGCACAAAGCTCTCCCACTCCCCACGCACCAGCGGCAGGATTGCAAACAGCTCATCGGCAGGCTCGACCGGCGGATACGCCAGGATTTCGCGCTGCAGCGCGATGTGCCGGCTCTTGGTAAGGAAGGCAAAGGGAAACCGGGTGGCCACGCCGAAACTCGATTCGCAATAACGCCCGCGCCGCTCAAAGCGCAGTTCCAACTCAGCCTGCAACTGCGCTCCTGGCGGCATGTACGGGAAATAAACCATCCCATCGAAAATTCCGGCGCCAGGTGGAGTTGTGCTCACCCGGATCACACGCCAGTCGCGCATTGTTAGCCACTGATTTTCAGCCGAACGATGCGGCGGAAAAGCGAAAGTTGTCGGCTCCCAACGCCATTGCTTGCCGGTTTTTTTCTTTCTGTGCGCCGCCACCACGCGAATCGAGAACGAGGGCAGGAAGCGCCGCGGGTTACGCAGCACGATCCGTCCCACGACTGGTTGTCCGGCAAATACATGCTCGGGCAGATGAACCTCCAGTTCCAAACCGCGCAGCACCAGCGCCGAGACCACACCTGAGACCAGGATTGCAGCCAGCATGGCGGCTACCACAAGGTAGAGCAGATTGTTTGCCGTGTTGAGCGCCGCGATGCCGATCACCAGCGTGACCAATACATAGACGACGCCGACCTTGGTAACCTCGTAGTCCAAAGTCTCGCGCAGGCGCTCGAAAGCCACTCGATGGGCCAGGTAGGGAACGGTGACAAGGCCCACAAACGCTGCCAGCAAGAGCGAGAGAGACGCGAGTATTACAGAAGCCCACAAATTGCCAGCCTCGCGCGAGGCGGTTGAAAACAGCGCCGCCGCGAACGCCAGACTCAATCCGACCAGCGTTAGCAGGAATTTTAACCACACCTCCGCCGACGCCGAGCGCAGCCACTCATACCAAACACTGCGCGCAACACTACGGACAACCGGGATCGATCTTGCGGAATTGGAAGAAACGGAGTTCACCTGCTCGGAGCCTAGCATTGCACAGGAGAACGATCAATCCAGATCAGCTTGCGGAAAAAGCCTTCGTAACCGGAGTTGTAGCTCGAATCTTGGGTGCGGGAAAACGGATGCTTCCCAGTAGCTGATTCTGAGGTCAGTCGAAAGTCGACCAGCTAATTCTAGCCGTTTCGTTTCCGTCCGCTTTGTGGTAACCTTCGCCTCGCCGTCGATCCGGCCCCGGTGTACCAACATTTCGATCGGTCCCCTTTTATCGACGGATTTGCTTCGATGCGATTTTCTATCGACGATTTCTTAATCGCCGATCCAAGGAGATTCTATGACTCTCACCAGGCGCGCTATCGCAGAATTTTTGGGGACCTTTTGGCTGGTGTTCGGAGGATGCGGCGCCGCAGTTCTCGCTGCAGGCTTTCCTACGGTCGGCATTGGATTCGCCGGAGTGGCACTGGCCTTCGGGCTGACGGTCCTCACCATGGCCTTTGCGATCGGACATGTTTCCGGCTGCCACTTGAATCCCGCGGTTAGTGTTGGTCTGGTCGCAGGCAGGCGTTTCGCCGCTTCCGATCTGATTCCCTACGTGATCGCCCAGGTTGCGGGCGCAATCGCCGGAGCAGGTGTGCTATTCGTAATCGCCAGCGGAAATCCCAGCTTCGATGTACATGCTGGGTTTGCCTCGAACGGATACGGCCCACATTCACCCGGCGGCTATTCCCTTCTTGCCGGCTTCGTTGCGGAAGTCGTATTGACGGCGTTTTTCCTGATCGTGATTATGGGCTCGACCGACGCACGCGCGCCCAAGGGTTTCGCGCCTATCAGTATCGGCTTATGCCTGACGCTGATTCACCTCGTCTCAATCCCGATAACCAACACTTCGGTAAATCCGGCCCGCAGCACCGGTCCGGCACTCTTCGCTGGCGGATGGGCGCTTCAGCAGTTGTGGATGTTCTGGGTCGCCCCGATCATTGGTGGCGCACTCGGCGGAGTGATCTATCGCTCCCTGTTCTCGGAAGCGGTAGAGCCGACGGTAAGAAGCGCGATGCGGATCGATCGCCCCGCATCGGAGCGAAGAACCTAGCCACTAAGGGTCAGATGCCAACAGAAACGGCGGGAGAGTAAGCCTGTTACTTGCATGTAAGACATCGAGGGCCTTGTCATACGCGTTTGCAAACTGACCGGTAAGATTCTTCCTATTTTCGAGTCTGCGCCTGATTCTTGCCCTGTTTGAGACCGAGTATTTCCAATTGCTGGTAGCTTGCAACATAGACCTTGCCATTGGCCACAACTGGGACCAAGTTCGCGTCGCCATTGTAGTTCGGCCAGGGCCCAACGTGAGCCTTAAACAATGCTGCCAGCTTGGTCCCGCCAGACTCGGGGTTGAAAGCGTAGATTCCAAGATCAGCCCCCGGCGATACTGGCCGCGAGATCGCCCATATGATCGGGCTGGCGGTACCATTCGAGGATACGCTGGTGAAGAAACCGCCGAACTGCCCGCTGGAGACGGTCCCACCGCCGACGGCCGTCAACTTCGGACTGGGCGAAGTTTGCAGCTTCCACACTTCCACCTGGTGGCCACCGCTACTCACCACGCGCGCCAAGCCGTCTGTCGAATCCACAAAATACGACTGCCCACACCAGCATTTTCCGATGGAATATATCGCTATGACGTTATTCTTGACGGTCGAATACCCACCCAGCTTGTCCTCATTCATGAAGTACATTTGCCCATTCTTGCCCGCCGCCACTGCCAGGTGCGGAACTGACCCAGGTTGATCGGGCAGCACTAGCACACCGCCCGAGCCGAAATCGGCATCTGTTTGATCAAGGCTCGCCTGGTTTGAGGGAGTAAAGAGATCTACGACGTTGGTGAGGTTCGGCGATACCTTAACGACACTTTCCTGGATATTGGTTACACCGTCGTAGGTCGTTCCTGAAGGATCGGAATTGCCCGTGACGAACAGCACGTTGCCAGAATCATCCGCCACAGGTGCATACCCGGACATCCAGATCGACGATAGGAAAAAATTATTTGGCGATTTGGGCTGGATATCGAAAACTTCGTTGGCTGAGAGCGGTGTTAACGTTGCCGCATTCCAACCGAGCAACCATCCACGGGAAAGGTTCGCAGAAAAATCACAAAAGCTGCCGAATCCGGCATACACATTGCCATTCGCCAGGAGCAGACCCGGACGCTGCCGCTGATACTTGGCATTAAATACAAAAGCGGTTCCATCGATAAGCGTGTGCGACGCGGTCACGATCTCCGCAGTCACCTTGTCGGCAAGGCTCCCCAGATCGAGCGCATGCACGCGGTAAGTCGGGCCAGTATTGTCTTGTGTGTAAGCGATCACGTACAGCGTGTTGCTCGAAGAATCGATCACCGGGGTTGAATTGATGCCGACGTTGGGGCCGTTGTTGTTGCAGCTAAGCGGCATCTGCACCGGCGTGCCCAGACTTTGCGTCAAGAGAACGATGCTGGTATTGGCATCGATGGCATAGACAGTGTCGTTTTCGGTGACAACGTAGACGACATCGTGTATTCCTGGAAATTTTCCTGCTGTGATGTTTACGCCCGGAACCACCAGAGGTTGCGTATCCACCTGATCGTCAAGTTTCACCTTGAA
Source organism: Candidatus Sulfotelmatobacter sp. (assembly GCA_049279555.1). Taxonomy (GTDB): domain Bacteria; phylum Acidobacteriota; class Terriglobia; order Terriglobales; family Acidobacteriaceae; genus Sulfotelmatobacter. The sequence goes on along the minus strand of JBAPOI010001028.1, from coordinate 3,779 downwards.
CAATAATCCGAACGAAGAACTACCCACGTTCGCCGGCGTGAGCACGGTTTCCGTCGAATTCCACCCGGTGCGGTAATTGTCATTGTGATAAGTGGTAACCGCGGTCTGCGAGGCAGCTGTCAAAGCGCCAGCGAAAAGCAGTGCGGACAGTAAGCTTGCAAACCTTGCGAACGGATTGGAGTGAAATTTGCGACGAAGTGGCATCACCGGTTCCCCCAATAAAGTGGCAAGTGGATACTAGGCAGCTTGTGACGCCGAAGTCAATTGAGAGGAACTCTCAGAGGCGGAAGACTCTGCGCAAACCCTTGCGGGGCGGGCGTTCGCACGAAGGTCTATGTTGCACGTTGTTGAGGAGAGCTAAGCGAAATTTTCCAACCACTGACTACTGGCAATCGAAGTCGCTCTTAGTACTCCGCAATTTCTTTCATTGCGCGGAAGAGATCGTTGACCTGCGGCAGGATAGCGTCTTCCAGAATCGGCTGGTAGGCGACGAACGTGTCGGTGGCTGCGATGCGGCGCACCGGTGCATCCAGCTGGTCGAAAAGTTGATCCGCGATGCGCGCCGCGATCTCTGCGCCATAGCCCCAGCTTAATGTGTCTTCATAGGCCACGAGCGCGCGATTCGTCTTCGCCACAGAAGCTGCAATCGTCTCCCAATCAAACGGATTCAAGCATCGCAAATCGATCAGCTCAACTTTCACGCCATGTTTACGCTCGAGTTCCTGTGCAGCCTGCAGCGCCCGAGGCACGACGGCACCATACGTGATCACCGTCAGATCCGTGCCGGGATGCACGACCTTCGCCTTGCCGAACGGAATCATGTACTCGGGGCCAGGATAAGGCGCTCGACCGTAAGTCTCGCGATAAAGGCGTTTGTGCTCCAGAAAAAGCACAGGATCATCGCATCGAATCGCGGTACGCAAGAGCCCTGCCGCATCGAGAGCGTTCGAGGGAAACACCACACGCAAACCTGGAATATGCGTGAACACGCTTTCTCCGCACTGCGAATGACAGAGAGCACCGCCAGTAAGATATCCGCCGATCGGCACGCGAATCACCAGCGGGCAAGAGAACGTATTATTTGAGCGCCAGCGAATCACCGACATTTCGTTGCGAATCTGCATCATCGCCGGCCAGATGTAGTCGAAGAATTGAATCTCCACCACCGGCTTCAACCCGCGCGTAGCCATGCCGATGGCGCGGCCCACGATGGCGGCTTCGGCCAACGGCGAATTGAACACCCGGTCCGGGCCAAACTCGTTCTGCAGGCCAAAGGTCAGTTTGAAGACTCCACCTTTGCCTTTCACCAGCTTGCGCTTCAAGTACTCCTCGCGGCTGCAATCGGCCACGTCCTCGCCGAAGATCACAATGCGCTCGTCGCGCTTCATCTCGTCGCGCAACGTAGCGTTGATTAGATCGGCCATGGTCTTCGCCGCCGACTTCTTGCCGTCTGCAGAATTGGAGCCTACAAGGGCCGGCGTAGCGAACGCTTCTGAAGTCGGATCGAGATCGGGCGAATATACGTATTTCAAAATGCTCTCGGGCGCAGGCGGCAAGGCGGCGAGAGCAAGATCCACTGCTACCTGCAGTTCTTCTTCAACCCGTTTTTCGAGTTCGTTGATGCCCTTCTCATCGAGCATACCTTCGCGCAGCAGGAACATCTGCATACGCGACACGGGATCGCGGGCCGCATCGCGCTCTCGTTCGGCGTCCGGCCGATAGAGGCGCTCATCGTCCGACAGCGAGTGCGAATACGGACGAATCACGTGTGCGTGCACGAAAGCCGGCCCGTGGCCGTCACGGCAATATTGTGCGGCACGGCGAAGCGCACCATAGCTCGCCACTGGATCGGTGCCATCGACTTCCTCAAAATGAAAATTGGGGAATCCGGAAACCAACCGCGAGATGTTGCCTCCCGCGGTCTGGGCCTCAACCGGAACCGAGATGGCATAACCGTTATCCTGCACGCAGAAAATAACTGGCAGCTTGTTCAGTGCCGAGGCATTCATCGCCTCCCAAAATTCACCCTCGCTGGTCGCGCCCTCACCCAAAGAAACATAGGTCACTTCGTCGCCGTGAAAAATTACATCTTTGAACTGACGATAATCCGGAATGTTATTGGTCGTCGGAATTTCCGCTGCATTGGGGCGCTGCGCAAAATAACGTCCGGCCTCGGCGCATCCCACGGCCTGCAGAATTTGCGATCCTGTCGGCGACGACTGGGTCACAACATTTAAACTCTTATAACCCCAGTGCATGGGCATTTGGCGTCCGCCCGAAGTCGGATCATCAGCCGCTCCCACCGCCTGTAAAAACATTTCCAGCGGCGTTGCGCCCAGCGCCAGACACAACGCCTGGTCACGGTAAAAAGGATAGAACCAGTCATAGGCCGCTTTCAGCACCATCCCGGCTGCCACGCTGATGGCCTCATGCCCGGCTCCCGACATTTGGAAAAAAATCTTCTGCTGGCGTTTCAGCATGATCTGCCGGTCGTCAACTCGCCGGGAGGTATACATAACACGGTAAGCTTCGATCAGTTGCTCACGCGTCAGCCCTTCGTAGCTGCGCGCTTTCTTCCCGTTCGTCAGCGAGAGTTTTGGGTCAGTTCTGGTCGTCGCCATCCGGTTCCCTGATCGAGAGTAAATGAATGCGCTAGTGCGCTGCCAGATTGCACAGTGCGGCCCAGTAAGGTGCGCCGCACCATCGGGCAGGTTGTATTGTAAATGGGAATCGATTATTGGAAAACATGGAAGTTCGCACCGGTAGTAATCACGGTCGGCCCCATATTTTGCTTAGACATCGCTCCAAGTCCGCGAGCAAGTCGTCGGTATCCTCAAGCCCGATGTTCAATCTTACAATCCGGTGCCCATAGTTCGGACGTCCCTTCGAAACGTGAAAATCATAAGCCACGGCCAGACTGGTTACCCCACCCCAACTATAGCCGATCTCGAATAACTCCAGGGCATCGACGAACGCGAGAACTTCGGCTTTGGTAGCTTCCGGCGCGAAGACAATGGAAAAAACACCCGCTGAGCCGCTGAAGTCACGACGCCAGAATTCATGCCCGGGCGAGCCTTCGAGTGCCGGATGCAGCACGCGTTCAATCTCCGGGCGCGCAGCCAGCCAGCGAGCTAGGCGTAGCGCGGAAGCTTCAATGTGCTTCAACCGCACCGCCATGGTCCGCATGCCGCGGAGGGCTAGACTGCAATCATCGGGCGACGCCGGGCAGCCCAAGAGTTGCTGGGTTGCTCCCAGTTGCTCGTACAGAGTTTTCGCTTTCACCGTGACCGAGCCCAGCAGTAGATCACTGTGTCCGCCAACATATTTTGTCAGGGCCTGCATTGTAATGTCGATGCCGTGCGCAAATGCGTCGAAGAATATTCCCCCGGACCAGGTGTTATCGAGCACCACAAGCACTCCTCTCGCGTGCGCGGCTTCCACGATGGAAGGCACATCCTGTACTTCCATGGTGATCGAGCCCGGACTCTCACACCAGACCAGGCGCGTATTCTCACGGAGCAGGCCTTTGATATCACCGCCGATTTCCGGTAGGTAGAAGGTCGTTTCAACTCCGAACCGGCGCAGCACATTCCGGGCCAACTTTCGACTCGGTGTGTAAACGCTCTCCGGAATCAGAATGTGATCGCCGCTTTTAAGAAACGCCAGGTTGATCAGCGTGATCGCCCCCTGTCCTCCGGGCATGATGATGGTCCGATAACCTTTTTCAAGTTCACAAACTTTCCCCGCCAGTTCCAGCGTGGTGGGCGTGCCGTAAAGGC
>JBAPOI010001027.1:0-3797 GCA_049279555.1 Candidatus Sulfotelmatobacter sp. | reverse complement strand
GCACCTCCAACGCAGCGCGTGGGCTTCGGCCAACATGACTGATGGGCAACGGCTCGCAATCGAACAACTTCGGATGGTGCAAGAGAAATCTTCCGGTGCCTTCGAAGTTGTTCGTATAGCGGAACAAGTAGACGCTGCTGGCCGGCTTTACGTTCTGGTGAGCGTTGATTGCTCCGCCAAGACTAGCTCTCCCGAGGTCGTCCGGCTGAAGCGCCGGGAATGGTTTGCGCTCGCCATAGCATCCGATTTTCCATACTCAGTTCCGGCAGTCGTGACGCGTCACACGCGTTTCGCCGGATTGCCTCACGTGCAGTGGAAGCGCCAACTCTGCCTTTATCAGGCGCCCGCCACTGAGTGGAATGTCGTAGATGGGATGTTCGGGCTCCTCACGCGTCTGGATGTTTGGCTCGATCACGCCGCGGCGGGCCAGCTTAACCCAAGCGGAGAAGCCCTGCACCCGCCGGTTGCTTATATAAATACTGGACCGCTGAGGGTCGTTTTTCCCCGTGCTGATGCACCTCCCGTTGGCGCAACGAACGCGATTGGTTTCGCAAAGCTCACCCATTTTTCAGAGACCAGAACGGATATCACTGGGTGGACGACGCTCGATGAACTTCACGGCGGTCCCCCGTTTGCTCCGGCGTTCTTATTGGCGGAACCGATGCCCTACGAGTTCCCAGCAAAGATGGGGGACTTGCTAGGAGACCTTGAATCGCGGGGCGTTTCAACTTCGATGGTTGTCTCAGCCCTACGAATCGCCGTCCTCCTCAATCGCGACGACGATCCACTGTTTGTCTTACTCGGCACGCCCATGCGCGGTGTAGCGGGTAGCGCTGAACGAAAGTTCCACCTCGCGGCGTGGTATATCGATCCGGAGGTCGTTCGCAGCCTGCGGTTAAGCCTGAACAGATTTAATCCCGACCCTCGTATACGGGAGCTTGCTGAAGAACTCGAACGCGCGATCGTTGACTGGATGAAGGCGACCGACGTGAGCTGGTGTCTCGTACGGGAGGATCGGCCTGAAATTGTCATTCGGCGCGACAGAGACACCGAAGTTGCATGGTTCAGAGGGAAGACGGTGTCCATCTGGGGATGCGGCGCGATTGGTTCTCACGTCGCCGATTTTCTCGCGCGGGCGGGCGTGGGAAAGCTGATCCTTCGCGACAAGAGCATCGTTACGCCGGGGCTGATTACGCGTCAGCTCTTTACGGAGGATGACATTGGAAAATCAAAGGTAGCGGCGCTCGCGGCTCGCCTTAAAGCGATCCGACCTGGCCTTGCGGTCGAAGAGCAGACTGGTGATCTCCTTGCGGGACCGCTGTCCGCCGAAGATTGGTCTGACGGTGCTGATGCGGTCATTGAAACTACGGGCGCGGGTACCGTCATGGTCAAGGCAGAGGAGGCACGCAGGCGAGGCACAAGGCGAGTGGCCTTCGTGTCGATGGCTCTCGGCCACCTTGCGAAAAATGCAATGCTGATTATTGCCGGGGCTGACCACTCGGGCGGCGTATTGGATGTTGATCGGAAACTCCGTCAGGAATGTTACCGGCGGCCCGAACTACGCGAGTACACAGAGGAATTCTGGCCTCGTGAACCACGGCGCGAAATCTTCCAGCCGGAACCGGGCTGCTCGGACGCCACTTTCATCGGTTCGGGCGCGGATGTCGCGCAGCTTACGGCTGCGATGTTGAACCTGGCCGCGGGAGAGCTCAATGCGCCACAGCTCGCGGCAGCAGCGCATCTTCTCTCGCAGCCATCCTCTTCTCAATCGAACGGGGCTCCACACAGGCGATTTTCGTGGGCCGCCGATCAAGTCGTGCAAGACCCATCCTCTGGATATGAAATACGGACAACTCATGCCGCGTGGCGCGAAATCACAGGCTGGATTGCAGCGAACGACCGTGTGCGTGGCGTAACCATCGAAACCGGCGGTCTTTTGTTTGGCGAACGCAACGCACTACTGAAGACCCTGTGGGTTGACGACGCGAGTGGCCCGCCTCCCGATAGCACTCATTCCGCGGCGGGCTTCGTTTGCGGAGTGCGCGGCACGGCAGAGCTTGCGAAGGAAAAAGCAAAGCGATCTTCCGACCTAGTGCGTTTTCTTGGCATGTGGCATACCCATCCGGGAGGGCGACCACTGCCGAGTGTGACCGATATAAACGGAGTGGAACAGCTCGTCGAGGCGACCGACACGCCGAGCGGCAAATCGCTCATGCTCATTATTGGTGGCAGAGAACGGGGGCGTTACGATACCGCTGCATATATTTTCAGCCGCGAGGATTTCGAGCGTATTCAAGACGGTGTATTAACCCGTGTATGCTCCATCCACGCTTCGCAGCGATTGGCCGCGTCCCGGAATGTGGGGCTGGCTCTTTCGGGAGGGGGCTCCCGCGCAATCGCATTTCATCTCGGGTGTCTCCGCGCCCTGCATGACCGGGGCATCCTCGACCGCGTGCAGGCGATTTCCTCAGTATCGGGCGGATCGGTAATTGCGGCGATGTATGGCTACAGCCGAGGATCGTTTGCCGAGTTTGAAAAGTCCGTTTTGAGGCTACTCAAGAGCGGTCTCCAGGGTGCAATAATTCGCCGGTTAATGAATCCGGTGGTAGCTGCAAAAATGGCCGGCACGATCGCACTGGCGGGTTCCACTGCGTTGGTTGCAGATGGTGCAAGGTCCATGACTAGTCTTCTTTCGGGGGCAATTGGAGCAAGAGGTCGTAAGGTCGTAAGCTTCCTCGATAAGATCCAACCGCCTTTTCGACGTTGGCAGAGTGCAACATCGGCATTCGAGGCCGTCCTGCGCGACCAACTGTTCGGTTCGATGCCGATTACTACGCCACGGCGCGCCGAGTTTGATGTCGTGATTAACGCGTGCGAGCTACGCTCTGGGTCTGCGTTTCGATTTGGAAGTCGCGAGTCAGGGTGTTGGCGTTATGGAGCAATCGACGGAAATGCAGTCGAGGTTGCGCACGCAGTCGCGGCGTCTGCGGCATACCCCGTTCTCCTTCCGGCGCTAGACGAGGTCTTCACGTTCAGGGACCGAAATGGCATCACCCGGAAGCACCGCGTGCTCTTGACTGACGGGGGCGTGTACGACAACTTGGGAGTTACGTGCCTTGAGCCCGGCTTTGCCGCCGATATCGGGTATAACCGCTTCAATCCGGAATACATTATTTGCTGTGACGCCGGTCAGGGAATTTTCAAGGATAGCCCGGTACCTTACCTGTGGAGCGCGCGCATGGCTCGTTCGTTCGAGTCAGTTTTTCGGAAGGCGCAGAACGCGACGCAGAATCGCCTACACCTTCTCGCGGCGACGAATCAATTGAAAGGATTCGTACTTCCATACTTGGGACAGATCGACAGTCGAGTTCCGTACGCACCTCATGACTTGGTAAGGCGTGAGGAAGTCTTTGAATATCCAACTGACTTTGCCGCAATGCGTCTCGATGACATTGATCGGATAGCGAAACGGGGCGAACAGCTCACGCGGACCCTAATTAATTATTACTGCCCGGAACTCTAAGCGCGTCGGGACGAAGGTCGCAATCACCGATAGTTTGCCAAGTCCAAGGTGAAGCATCTTGCCAAAGCGTTTAACTACCCTATGATTAAAGAATGGTCAGCACAAACGAGCGTATCAAGCATGAAGAGGGAAACCAAGAGGCGTGGATTTGCTTGTGCGGCAACACGCCTAATTCCGACGGCTTCTATCCATGCGACAAGAATGGCAATGAAATGGTACCGGCGGAGGGCTGGGACAACCTATATGTGTGCGCCCGATGCGGACGGATTATAGA
>JBAPOI010001026.1:0-7035 GCA_049279555.1 Candidatus Sulfotelmatobacter sp. | reverse complement strand
ATTTGCGCGGGAAGAGAGGTCAGGGTGGAGTTGTTGGTCGGCGAAGTAACGGTAATTTGAGCTGCTGCACTGGAAACCAGTGCACAAACGGCGCAAGTGAGCGCCGCCAATAGGAGGGCAATACGGTTTCTAAGTCGCATAAGTCATGCTCCCTGCAAATTAGTGAGCGGAGTAAGTGGAGGTTGGATAGCACAATTCAGCCCGAAGGTTGGCAGTAAGTCCACCCGTGGCGGTTTCACGGGTGGGGCATCCCGTTTCGTGTTAGGGTACGGCTGCGCTAGTCCCCTGCTTGCTAAGCTTCCGCGGCGTTAAGACTGGTCCGAATTGCGTTCAGTAGTTCGCTATTGTCGGCGGGCTTCTGGAAAAACGCGGTCGCGCCCGCTTTTAGAGCACGCTCTTCGAAGGTAGCAGGGTCGCGTGAGCTTAGCACGATGACGGGCACAGTGTGGAGATAGCCCAACTTGTGCAATCGCTCAAGGACGAGGAATCCATCTCCGGCAGGCAGGCCAAGATCCAAAATAATAAGATCTGGGCGCTCTTTCTGGGTGGAGGTAATCGCGGCGTAGGCATCGCCAGCGGCGACGACTTCGTAGTTGTAACCTCGGAGGCGCAGTCCCAGTCCGCGAACGAGGACAGGATCATCGTCAACCAGCAGAATCTTCGGGCTGGGCATTGCTCGTTCTCTTCTGTTGGTTGTGTCATTGGCAATTGGAGTGGTGCGCGAGAACACGATAGCGACCTCCAACCTCACCATCGGCGGAATGGGCGCAATGCTTTAGGGAGGGTCACCGTTGGCGAAAATCGCCATCGCCTGCTTTCGACAGCTATCACCAGACATGAAAATCGCCCCCGTCCGAACACAGCAACACAGTGTTCAGATATCCACACGATTTAAGCCGCAAACCGCTCATTGGACTCCCACCTAGGGGCTGGCCCCCCCAACATTCGCTATACTCACTGTCGCCGACGTGGAGGTGTCCCGATGTCTAACTTCGGTCGGGAATTCGCGGTTGCTCGCTTCGCCGCAGTTGCGATCATTGAGTTGGTAGCGCTTCTGATTTGTTTCTTTCCTTTGGTACGCGCTGCTGATCAATGGCAGAAAGACTGTCGCAAATGCGGGTTCATTGCGTTGATTGTCGCCCTAGTTGTTGGCACCCTGATGTTGAGCATTGCGGGTCTCGCGCCGCGCTCAAGCAACCAAACGACAATTGTTCACTTACTGGAAGCGGGAGTTATTGCCATTTACATCCTGAATGTCGTCGCTCTGTCGCTCGTAACGGCGAGGTCGGGTGGACCGACCTCCAGCCTCTACGGAACGTTGATACCCATCCAGCTGTCTGCAATGTTATTTCTTCAGCTGCAAAAAGATCGACTAACCGGTGAAGCATCAGTGGATTCTGCGATCTACTACGCCGTGATCGGAATAGGCGGCTACCTTGCGGCTCACTATCTGAAGCCCCGGCTTTCCACTTGGAAGATATTGTTTACTGCAGATCCATCAGAGGTCGATTACGCGGCCAAGAATGCTTCGTGGGCGGCTTGGCTGACGGTGGGTGCGATGGCGCTCAGCTTTGCTACCTATGCGGTACCATCAAATGAACATTTCGTCTCGCAAATCCGCTCATGGTATGGGATATCTGCTCCTAGCACCACTCACCAGCCTTTGGAGAATAAATGAAAAAAGCCGTTCTATATTTGCCGTACTATGCAGCCTGCATCGCATTGGCCAGCGCACTGTGGCGAGACCCATTCTTTCTCCTTTCGGGGTACATCGGGTTGAGCGCGATAATGCTGTGGCGATGGCACAGCGTGCAAGATTTGATTTTTTTCGCGGTCCCGTTCTTTCTTGGTCCAACAGGCGAAGCCATAGCTATCTATCACGGCGCATGGCAATATGCGAAGCCACTCATTCTCGTTCCCATGTGGCTGCCCTTTGCGTGGGGCTGTGCGGCCCTCTATATGAAGAAGACAAGCGACGCCTTAGCAGAGCAGTGCATAAGGAGAGCAAACCATGAGATCGCGGCGCGGATCGCTTTGTCGGCGCAAGTTACGTCGAGTAGCATCGTGGGTGAACTCGGTCCTACGGCTTCCTGACGCAAATCATCCACAAATGTACGGCAGAGGGGCTGGCCCAGCCGACGCACTTTCGTCCGAGCTAGCGTGAACTGGATGCCCCCACCCGTGGCGGTTCACGGGTGGGCCGCAATGCCGATGGGCTCACGAGATTTTGCGGACGTGAAGTTCGGCTTTTCGGGTGTTAGAGTACGGCTGAGCCAGTTCCCTAGCATTGTTCCTAACACAATGCCGGGAGTGTGTCATCATCCAATGTCGGCGCCAACCTTCCACCTAAACACAAGTCTTCCGATGGAATCAGGCCATTTCGTCGTAAAAGAAACAGCCGGAGGCCACTGAACGGCACCAAACACGGGCCAGATATTCAACAGACTCACGTCCCATTTCCAGGGGTTCTCCGCAAGTGGAATGGAACCTCTATCGACAAAAGTGGGAAGAACGTGCACGGTAAGGACCTGAATAACAAGATGTCCGACAACAATCGTTGTGACAAGCCCCTGAATTGCTTCTGCGACATTTTCTAGAGGTCGAACGATCCTCGTTCCGCCTGCGTGAAATCCAAGCTCGGAAAAGCGGCCAATCCAAGCGTGCGTGCCAACAGGGAGAAATGATGATGGTGGTTTGAGATCGCGCCGTTCATCCTCGCCATAAAATGGTACACGCCCTCGGTCTGCCCCTTCAAGAATTATTGCCTTCAAGATTGCCCAGCGAGCTAGGGATTTCTGTTGTTCTGACTCAAGTGTGATCCGGTGATCGCGGATCATCTGAAGCATGTGCGGTTTATTCTCGGTTTCAATTTCGCTCATCCACGTGTTGTTGCATTTTTGGCAGACACACTTGATGCGCACTTCTGGGTTGTCTATCCACTTTGCTGTATTCTTGCCTTTCGTGAAACGAATCGGTTCCGTGGGCCTAAGCTCGTTCAAAATCCATTCTGACCAAAGGTGCTCGGCGCTATCAACAACTCGTGGGCAGAAGACACACTGACGCGGCACTCCGCTAGTCTAGCGAGGTTGCCGTATCCAAGTAAATATTCCCGGGGGCTGGCCCAGCCGACCCATTTTCCGATAAAACTAACGTGAACGGGATGCCTCACCCGTGTCGTATTAGAGTACGGTGGGCCCGCCCTCTAGCTGACAAGTTGAGCGAACTTGTCCAGGTCGATATTGCCGCCGGATACAATGGCTACGATCTTGCCGGAGCCAGCACGGCCCAACAAAGCAGCTGCAACGGCACAAGCCGCAGCACCTTCGATGATTATCCGGTTCCGCTCTGCAACAACTCTCATCGCCTGCGCAGCCTCCATCAGCGTGACCACCAACGATCCATCCAGTAGCTTGCGCGCGAGCTCTAACATACCCGGGAATACCGTCTTGCTACCGATACCGTCGACGAACGATGGCTGATATTCCACGGTTCGCGGCTCGCCGGCGGCAAGCGATGCAGCCAGCGGTGCTCCAGTTTCAATCTCGGCGGCGAAGATGCGTACTTTGGGAGCAAGTTCTCGCAGTACTGCGGCGATGCCGCATGATAGTCCTCCACCGCCCCAGGGAATTACGACCGCGTCCAGATCGGGCAGGTCTTCCAGCAGTTCGAGCGCGATTGTGCCATTCCCCGCCATGACATCCGGATCATCGAAGGCATGGATGAAAGTAGCGTCCACACCCGGATAGGAGCGAGTCTCGAAAGTTCGCCACCACTCGGTGAAAGGAACTCTGATGACACGTCCGCCCATGCGCTCGACAGCGCGAATCTTGGTGGCGGGAGCGGTGTCCGGGGCGACAATCGTTGCACTCACTCCGATTCGCTGGGCGCAGAAGGCCACGCCCTGCGCCATGTTGCCCGCGGACGCGGTCAAAACTCCGCCAGCGAGCCGCTCACGCGGGGTCCGCGCCATGACGTTGGCGGCTCCGCGGATTTTGAACGAACCGATCGGTTGCAGGTTTTCTAATTTCAGATACAGGTTTGCAGGCGCGTCCGCGTTGCATTGCGCGTTGCATGGAATGAGAGGCGTGCGCAGGGCAATCGATGCAATGTCTCGCCGCGCTTCTCGCGCCTGGGCGGCCATGATGGGCATTGCAATATCTTAAACCGGAGGCCGGTCCAGCCGACACGCTTTCGTCCGAGCTAGCGTGGACTGGATGCCCCACCCGTGGCGGTTTCACGGGTGGGCCGCGATGCGATAGGCATGGAAACGATGTAACAGGAACGCGACGATCTAGCTGTGACCGATGAACATGCAGGGAGAGTTTGCGGGGACTCCTTCGCCGACGAGCAGTCCGTTCTTTGAAGTCCGGTTTGGCGAAAGTTTTTCCTTGACATTATTAATAACTAATTTGTATAAGTAACTTCGTTAATATTCTACGCGACATACTCGCTTACCGCTCCAGGTGACGATGCCCAGGTCGTTGCGACCCTATACCGGAAGCTCCGGGAAAAGGGTATGGATAGTAGGGACTGGCTTGGTCAATGCAACTGGTACTTAAGCTGAGGAATTGCTGCGTATTCAGGTTGCCGGCAGGGGTGAGCTGAGACAAGGAGTCTTCAATGACAAAACTACCAGCTTCTAAGTTGCCTAGGTTTACAGCGGCGCGAACTTGCGGAGACGGCGATACGCGAAGACTTAGCCTAGTGAGAACGGCTAGCCTCATCTTTGCGTTTTGTATCGCAGCAGTTATCGCCTCGCCTGCGCAGACCTTCACGATCCGCGCGAGCTTCGACGGAACTAACGGTGCAAATCCTTATACCGGTCTCGTCCAAGGCACCAATGGGAATTTCTACGGGACAACCTTTGAGGGTGGAACCAACGGCGAAGGCACAGTCTTTGAAATCACCCCGGCAGGGGGGTTGCCCACGCTCTACAACTTTTGCTCGCAGCCGAAGTGTTATGACGGCGCGGGGCCTAGCGGACTGATACTGGCCACGAATGGAAACCTTTATGGCATAACATCCAGCATGGAAGTCATCAACCTGGGCACGATATTCGAGATCACTCCGGAAGGCACGCTCACGACGATCTACCATTTTTGCCCGCAGTTTGGGTGCGATGACGGCATGTACCCGTCAAGTTTGTTGCAAGCCAGTAACGGAAACTTCTATGGGACAACCAGGAATGGCGGCGTCTACGGATTTGGCACAGTTTTCGAAGTCACCGCAAAAGGCGAGTTAACTACTCTGCACACTTTCAACTTTACGGACGGCATTTATCCCACAGGTCTGGTGCAGGCCACCAACGGCAACCTTTACGGGACAACTCTCGAAGGCGGGTCCGTCAACGAATGCCCAGGTTCAGCTGGCTGCGGCACGGTCTTCGAAATGACGCCGGCCGGCAAACTGACCACGATCTATATCTTCTGCTCTCAATCCTGCCACGATGGCGCGTTGCCTGCTGGCGGGTTGATTCAGGCCAGTAATGGAAACATCTACGGAACGACCACTGCCGGCGGCGGCGGCGGCTGTCAGACAAATACCTCCAGTGGCTGCGGCACGGTCTTCGAAATAACGCCCGCCGGCAAGCTGACCGCGTTCTATAGCTTCTGCGCGGGGCAAACCAAGTGCACCGACGGCACGGGAGGCCCCCCGTATGGGCTAATGCAAGCTACCGATGGGAACCTCTACGGCACAACGGCTGGCGAGAACTACAACGTGACCAACAAGGATGGGACGATCTTCGAACTTACCACCACAGGCGAACTAACCACGCTCTATAACTTCTGCTCCCAAAGGGAATGTGCTGACGGGGCAGACCCAGTGGCAGGCGTGCTGCAGGGCACCAACGGGACCCTCTACGGCACAACAGCGGGTGGCGGGACCAACAACGAGGGCATCGTCTTCAGCCTGTCGGTGGGCCTTGGACTATTCGTGAAAACAAATCCCACGGCGGGCAAAGTCGGGGCGAACGTCATTATCCTGGGAAACAATCTCAAGGGCGCAACCGAAGTCACGTTCAATGGCGTCGATGCGACTATTACCAGCGATTCGAATACGGCGATCATGACTACGGTCCCAACAGGCGCAACAACGGGCGTAGTCGAGGTGACGACTGCGGCCGGGATGAAGCTTGAGAGCAACCTAGCTTTCCAGGTAATACCGTGATTACGGTTCGCAGAGACATTCACGACTGAGATAAGGCTATTGAATTCGAATGTGGAGTCTTCAATGAAAAAACTATTAACTTCCAAATCGCTCAGGTTCGCAGCGGTGCGAAGCTGCCGGGCAGGAAGCATCGGAACATTCAGCCTAGTGAGAACGGCTAGCCTCCTCTTTGCGTTTTGTATCGGCGCAGTTATTGCCTCGCCCGCGCAGACCGTCGACATCCTCTTCGAGTTCCAGGGATTTGACGGTTCAGACCCGTTTGACTCTCCCGTCCAAGGCATCAATGGGAACTTCTATGGGACGACGTTGGGCACGATCTTTGAAATTACACCGGCCGGCAAACTGACCACGCTGCATAGTTTCACCGGGCCTGACGGCACCGTTCCCTTGGGCGACCTGGTTCTAGGTAGCGATGGGAACTTCTATGGCACCACTGTGTCCGGCGGTGAGGGAAAGTGCAGTAGTGCCGAGGGCCAAGGCTGCGGTACAGTGTTCAAAATTACCGGAGCGGGCAAGCTGACTACACTGCACAGCTTCGACGGCACCGACGGAGACAACTCTCTCGCAGGACTGGTGCAAGCTTCCAACGGCAATTTTTATGGGACCACGTCCGCCGGCGGCGCCTACGGCTCTGGAACGGTCTTTGAAATCACGCCGGCGGGCAAACTGACCACTCTTCACAGCTTCGACGGCACCGACGGCGCATCTCCCATGGCGGGACTGATACAAGCTTCAAACGGCAATTTTTATGGAACCATGTATTCCGGCGGCGCCCACGCCTCTGGCACGGTCTTCGAAATCACACCGGCGGGCAAGCTGAGCGTAGTCTACAGTTTCTGCTCTCAAACCAACTGCACTGACGGCACC
>JBAPOI010001025.1:0-1944 GCA_049279555.1 Candidatus Sulfotelmatobacter sp. | reverse complement strand
GTGCAGGGATCCTTCGACTCCATTTCCCGCGCTCAATATCCGTAGCTCAGCCTCTGAAGAAATCAAGACTAGGAAAACAAAAACTAGGGGAAAACGAAGGCCGCTACTGTTGCTGGAAAATATCGCGTCCAGCCGTCGCGTCATTGACCCCTTCCGTTGCAACATGTTATAAATGCCCGTTTTGCGCTGGTGCCTCCGGAGGGGAGTCCTATTACTCCGGTCGGCCAGACAAAAAGAACTCCGACGCGGCCAAGCTCCAACACTCCGTTGAGGTTTGCGGTGGAAGCGTGTTCGGAATTCCGGCGTCCCCGCAGGCTGCACAGGGCGTGCTCTCACGGGATTCATCGCCGGAAAGCGTCTCTAAACACGTTTGCAATTATTCCTAAAACCGATTCATTTTTGGAGGACTTATGATGCGCACCTGGCTCGCCACCGCTGCGTTCCAAGGACAGCGTTGGGTCGCTGATTTCCTGAAAAAGTTTCTTGCCTTGGCAACCCTGCTCACCGTCGGAACTGCCTCGGCTTTCGCTCAATCCGAAGCTGGCGGCGAAGCTTCGCTCAAACTTCCCGATCTTTCCTCTGTTGGTTTTCTCAACGGAGCCATCGACGGCCACCGCCTGCTCCTCATCGGCATTCTTTTTTGTATTTTCGGACTCGGCTTCGGCATGGTCATCTATATGCGCCTCAAAAACCTGCCGGTACATCGCTCCATGCGCGAGATCTCCGAACTCATCTACGAGACTTGTAAAACCTATCTCGTCACCCAGGGAAAATTCATCCTCCTGCTGTGGGTATTCATCGCAGTCATCATCCTGCTTTACTTCGGCGTGCTCCAGCACATGGAGGCGGCGCGGGTGGTCATTATCCTCGCCTTCAGTCTCGTCGGCATCGCCGGCAGTTACGGCGTCGCCTGGTTCGGCATTCGCGTGAACACTTTCGCGAATTCGCGCACCGCCTTCGCATCGCTCCCCGGCAAGCCCTATCCCGTTTATCAGATTCCTCTGGAAGCCGGCATGAGCATCGGAATGATGCTGATCAGTGTCGAGCTGCTCATCATGCTGTTTATTCTGCTCTTCGTTCCCGGCGACTATGCCGGACCATGCTTCATCGGCTTCGCCATTGGTGAGTCTCTCGGTGCGGCTGCGCTCCGCATCGCCGGCGGCATCTTCACCAAGATCGCCGACATCGGCTCCGACCTGATGAAGATCGTCTTCAAGATCAAAGAAGACGACGCGCGCAACCCCGGCGTCATCGCCGATTGCACCGGCGACAATGCTGGCGACTCCGTTGGGCCCTCCGCCGATGGCTTCGAAACCTACGGCGTTACCGGCGTCGCCCTCATTACCTTCATTCTTCTCGGCGTGAAAAATCCCACGGTGCAGGTTCAACTGCTGGTCTGGATCTTCGTCATGCGCGTCATGATGCTGGTCTCCAGCGCCCTCTCCTATTTCATCAACGCGGCGATCGCAAAAGCTCGCTTCGGCAGCGCCGACGAAATGAATTTCGAAACTCCGCTCACCACGCTTGTCTGGCTCACCTCCATCGTTTCGATCGCTCTGACTTTCCTCGTCTCTTACTTCATTATTCCCGACCTCGGCGGTGATGCCTCCCAGTGGTGGAAACTCGCCGTGATCATCTCTTGCGGAACCCTCGCCGGCGCACTCATTCCAGAACTGGTGAAGTCGTTCACTTCCACCGAGTCGCGGCACGTAAAAGAAGTTGTTACCTCCGCCGAAGAAGGCGGGGCCTCGCTCGGCATTCTCTCCGGCTTCGTCGCCGGAAATTTCTCCGGCTACTACCTTGGCCTGTCGATGGTCCTGCTGATGGCCATCGCTTATTACTTCAGCACGATGGGCCTGGCCGCCGCCGCAACCATGCTCGCACCGGCCGTATTCGCCTTCGGACTCGTCGCCTTCGGTTTCCTCGGAATGGGTCCCGTTACCA
>JBAPOI010001024.1:0-14182 GCA_049279555.1 Candidatus Sulfotelmatobacter sp. | reverse complement strand
CCAAATAGCAGAGTGTCCACCGAGCGCAATAGTTCCCGGGCATAGGCGAAAAACTCTTCATCGACGATGAACCAGTCGATCTCCTGATTCGGCCCTTCGAAAAAGCCATCCAGCGTTACGAGATTGGAAACGATTATCCTGCGCATTGTCTTTTTCCCGTGGTGCCTCTCTTATGCGCCCTTCGACTCCCGGTATCGTCCCGTAATATCGACAAGCCCACCGGCGCCGTATTTGTCATGGTGGCGAACCCAGTCGGTGAGGTTTCCGTTCACCGCCTCATTGCGGCCCTTGGGAGTCATGTCGAGCAACATGTAAGCGCCTACAGCTTTTTCATCGCCGCGTGCATAGCAAGAATAGGTATGAAAAACATTTCCCGCGGCATCTTTGTAGAACACGCTGAGGCCCGAAACTTCCTCTCCGGGGACATCGTTCATTTCGTGGTTGTACAACACCTGTCCTTTTGCGGCATCCTCTTTCGTGAACGACACGTGATAGTCGAAGTTAAAGTTGTTCGCATAAGACGACACCCACTTGAAGTGCCAGCCCATGCGCTTCTTGAACGGCTCGATTTCCTGCCACGGCGCTCGCGAGACGGCGACGTAGGAAACGTCGTGATTTTCCAAATGCACAAACGCTCCCTCAGCGTGGTCTGAACCGAAAGAGCAGCCCACGCAACCTTCCTTCCATCCCGGACCAAACATGAAGTGCTTGACGATTAACTGACTGCGCGCGCCGAAAAGATCGGCAAGTGTTTCCTGGCCGTTCGGCCCTTCGAAAACATAGTTCTTCTCAACCTTCATCCACGGCAATTCGCGGCGTTGCCGCGCCAGTTCGTCGTAGGCGCGAGTGAGTTCTTTTTCTCGCTTAAGGTGTTCTCTGCGCGCGGCCAGCCACTCCGCTCGCGAAACGACTTCCGGATGTTCGACTGTGTTGGTAGCCATATTATTTTCTCCTGTTCTATTCTCCGCGATACGCGCGCTGCAAACCTTCAATGTCAATTTTGGTCATCTGCAGCATTGCCTTGAATACTCTTTGCGATTTCACTGGATCTTTGTCCTGCATGAGTTCGGATAAAGCCGTCGGGATAATCTGCCATGACAAGCCATACTTGTCTCTCAGCCATCCGCACTCGTACCGGGCGATGCTTAAAATCTTTGAATTCTTAAAAATGGAGACGTAGAAATTCGCCGCCTCTTCGGCTTTGCTGTCAAACCATAAAAACGGAGTTATCTTTTGCACTGTCTTTACCTCCTGCGAATCTGATCCGGTCCCCACAACGTCGGTATACGGAGCTTTAGGGTCTTCTCCACGCGATCGTCTTGCCCGTCTTTCGCTTCATTGATTTTCCCGGCATGTTGATAGAGCATCAGTCCGTCGGTGCAGGCGTTCCATCCGACCACTTGCCGACAGGAACGATCATGTCGGTCATGGGCTCCGGTCCGTTCTGAGACCCAACGATGACCGGGGAGTTGGGCAGATCCGCGCCCAGGGCCGCGCCATCCATGCGTGGAACCTCGAACATCAGATGGGCCAAATTGTGACTACCGGAATCGGTAAGGTACGCTTCCTTGGACATCATGTAGCACATCGCGCCGGGCGCAGGTATGGGCAGCTCTTTCTTATCGAATGCCGCTTTGATGCGGTCGATCATCTGAGCTTTCGGTAATCCGGCCAATACCATTTTCGTTCGGTTCAGATAGACGGGTAATACGGATCGCGCGGCCGGCGGGTTAAAGCAGATGGGAGAGCGATTTTTGGGATTCCAAAACTCGGGGTCGTCAAAGCCCGCTCCCCACGATCGTTCCACCGCACAAACGAAGCCGTTCTTTCCTTTGATGGCGGTTTCGTAACCCTTCTGCACGAGTACCAAAACCTCGGCATCTAGCGATATCGCCGCCGGAGCGGCAGTCCTCGCCAATGCTATCTCGGCATTGCGATCGGCAATTAGATACTGCTCAATCGGAGCCATGCTCGGATACGGTGTTTTAGTGTCTGCTGCTTGTCCCTGCCACGCTGCGCTCAGCACGAAAATCAACACGAAGTTTCCCCACCTGACCGTCTTGCATATCATTCGGTTCATTGATCGGTTCATTGATTTTCTCCAGCGGTTCAACTGGGCCGGCTGACATCTCGGGTTCAGACTTAGAGATTGAAAACAGCGGCTGCGCGTGAGATTGTTACAAATATTACTTGCAACTTGCAAGTGATAATCGCGTGGGACAACTAAAAAACGCGTTGTGATGTCTGGGAGTCTATGAAGGTGGCCGGGAAGCGTAAAGTAAAGCGGCGGTCGGAGTGTCCGCTCAACGCATCGGTCGAGATGCTGGGCGACCGCTGGTCGCTGCTGATCATTCGCGACATGATGCTCCGCGGCTTCCAAACCTACAAGGAATTCATGGAGTGCTACGAAGGCATCGCTACAAACATTCTGGCCGATCGCCTGCGCAAACTGGTCGAGTATGGGATTGTCACGACGGAACCCGACCCAACAGACGGACGCAAAGTGTTATATGTGTTGACTGTGAAAGGAATCGATCTGGCGCCGGTGCTCACGGAGATGGTGTTGTGGGCAGCGTCCCACGAAAAGACCGGCAATCAGGCGCTGGTCCGGCTGATGCGCGAAGATAAAGAAAAATTTCTGGTTGGCATTCGGCAACGCTGGTTGAATCGACTGCCACTGCCTGACTGACCTGCGTCCTCTCGACACTGCTTCGGATAACATGAGTGCATGCCGAAGCGGGCCCTCAAACGGGCTAAAGTAAACATTCTTCGTGGCAGCCACCTGAGCGAATTTTCCTGGCTGGTCCACGGATTTTCCACGCGTCCTGGAGGATTCTCACGCATTTACGGCGGTAATGCGCTCAACCTGGGATTCACCAAAGATGACTCCAAAGCGCTGGTCGAGCGTAACCGCGCCGAGTTTCTGCGTGGGTTAGGGGCGAGCACCGAGAGGACGAAGAAGTATAGAGCCGGGTCCAAGCTGTGGCCGCTGGTTACGTTGCGCCAGGTTCACTCTGACATCATTCGGCTGGTTGAGAAAGCCGGCGAACCCCAACTGGTCGGCGACGGGATGATCACGAAAACTCCCGGCTTATTGCTCGGCATTCAGGCGGCCGATTGCCTGCCCGTCATGTTAGTCGATCCCAAACACCGCGCTGTTGGCGTGTTCCACGCGGGCTGGCGCGGGACGGTGAAACGCATTGTTGAAAAAGGCGTTGGAGAAATGCGGCGCTGCTTTGGCAGTCGTCCGAGCGACCTTGAGGCGGCGATTGGTCCCGGCATTCACGGCTGTTGCTACGAGGTCGGAGATGAAGTGCGTGAGAAATTCGAGTCGCAGTTTGCCTACGCGGAGAAATTATTCCGTGAGGTCGAGGAGTCCGATCCAGTTCGCGAAAAATATCCCATGCTGTTTCTGACGGCGCGCGCGCCTGGGCACAGCGTTTTGCCCAAAAAGATTTTTCTCGACCTGGTCGAGGCGAATCGTCAGCAACTGCTGGCTGTCGGAGTTCCGGAGAAGAATATTGAAGCCTCGCCTTTCTGCACAAACTGCCGCACGGATCTCTTATTTTCCTATCGCGCTGAGAAAGGAAGAACAGGGCGCATGATGGGAGTGGTGGCAATTCGCGATCGGGCGCGGGAAGAATGAAAGTCAGAATGCAGAAGTCGGAGTGCAGAAGTGAGAGGTTAAGTTAAAAAGCACGCTTCGCCCGATGCCGACTTCCAAAATTCTCAATACTGCATTCTTCTCCCTCTACTGTGCCGGCGTTGCCGCGGGAGGCGCAGAGGGTGCTGGCGGAGGCGGCGTGCCCACATCGGCGACGCTGTCGTTTACCAGATCTTTTAATTCTTTGCTGGGCTTGAAAAAAGGAATCTTCTTGGCCGGGACCTCGACCTTTTCACCGGTCTTAGGATTGCGCCCCATGCGGGGCTTGCGCTGACGAGTGCGGAAGCTGCCGAAGCCGCGAATTTCAATTTTGTCCCCCGCGCGCAGGGAACGAACCACGCTATCAAAGATGGTTTCCACGATGACTTCACTGTCTTTGCGCGTAAGTTCCGCCAGATGCGAGACTTCATCGATGAGATCGGCTTTTGTCATATTGCCCTCTTTGGCTCCCCGGACCTGCTTAACCTTCTCAAAGTTCAGGGCTTGGATGCAAGTAGCGGGTGAAAGGCGGGTCTTGGGTCTCAGGCATTCACGGGAAGCAGTTGGTTCGAAGAAGCCGGTTCGGTGGGAAGGTCAGCTCGCCAAGAATTAAAATTCCAAGAACCTAAGACAGATCAGCTAAGACCTAACACCCGAAACCGAGCCTGAGACTGAACACCGAACACCCAAGACCTGTTCCTCATTTCCACAGATAGTAAAACCCAACATGCCGTTCCAGCATCTTCTCCGTGTTGGGCAGGTACTGCGAAACGTCCCCCAGCATCAGGTCGAGCAGAGTCTTGCGATCTTTATCCGGGCGCACCAGCGTGGGTTCACCGGAGATGCCCACCGATTTCGCCGTGTCCTTGACCGCGGCCTCGAAGTCGCCGACATTATCGATCAGCTTCATCGAAAGGGCCTGTTCACCGGTCCACACTTTGCCGTTGGCAATCGCTTTCACGTCGTCGAATTTCATGCCACGGCCGTCGGCCACGGCTTTGATGAACTGCCCGAACATGTTATCGATCAGCGACTGCAAGTAGGCCTGCTCCGCGGGAGTGAGGTCGCGGGACGGATCACCGGTATCCTTAAATTCTCCAGTCTTAAACACCACGCTCTTGAGCTTGGCCCATTTCATGAGCTCGCCATAGTTCACCCACTCGGCGATCACGCCGATCGAACCTACCACGCTGCCTTGGTCGGCATAAATCTTGTTGGAGGCCGATGCCACGTAGTAAGCGCCGCTCGCTCCAACGGTCTCGATCGACACGACCACCAGTTTCTTTTTCTCCTGGCGAACGCGTTTGACCTCGCGATAAATTTCTTCCGAAGCGGCCACGCCGCCGCCCGGCGAGTTTACGTGCAGGATGATCGCCTTAATCGAGGAATCGTCGCCGAACTTCTTGAGTTGGCCAACCACGGGCTGGGGAGAGAAAATTTCGCCGTCCAGGTCCACCACCCCAATGCGGTCGCCGAAGCCGCCAAAGGAAGTTTCACTGCTGCCCGCGTGCAGGGTCAGGTAAACCACGGAAAACACGGCCAGCACAAAGAGGAAGAAAGCTCCTCCCCCAATCAGAATCCATAATAAGGTGTGGGAACGTCGCTCGGGCATACGGAAGTTTAACACCGGGACGGGAGCGCGGTTCCAGTGTCCCAAAGGCGAAAAAATAAAAAGTCTCTAGTCGGACCTCGATTCCCTGGGAAATAAGGCCCATGCCCCCGCCGAACATGGCGTCCAGCGCGGCGTTAGGGAGGGTTAGTGAAAAAGGGTTAGTGCATTTGGGGACTTGCAGGCGCATTTAGCATTCACACAGGCGATGCGCCAGATAGCCGAGCACTCCCTCCCCAGCTTGGCAGGTGATCTCCAGGAGGATAATAATGCGTCGAATCACAATGCTCGTTGTCTGTACGTTAGCTTTGGCACTTTGTGCCGGTGTCGCGATGGCACAGGAGCCACCCGATACTCTGAAGGTTGATTACTTCTCGAACGCCAACTCTGCCGGCGCTCCGGATGGGACCTATCGCATCACAAATCCTGGCACGGCTGGCGGCAGCCTTTGCGCCGCTATTTTTGTGTACGATCCTAGTCAGGAACTGACCGAGTGCTGCGAGTGCTTCGTAAGCCCCGATGGTCTGCGTACACTTTCGGTGAACGCCGACCTGACCGGCAACCCACTGACCGGCGTCGTTCTGACGACTGGTGTGGTCAAGATCATCTCGACCCCAACCAAGGGCGGCACTTGCCCTCTGCTTCCGGTTAGCGTCACCCCGGTTGCTGGCATTCGTTCGTGGGGCACCCACATCCAGAACGGCAGCTTCGCGATCACTGAGACGGCTTCGCAAGATGCCACTCTTAGCGCCGCTGAGCTCAAGCGTGTAACTGGCCAGTGCTACGGCATCCAGTTGGATGGCAGCAAGAAGGGTGTTTGCACCTGCGGAACCGGCGACTAGTTCCGTTGTTGCAGCTCTAGTTTTCGATACTCAACGCCTTCCGGGTTGGCAGCATGTCAACTCGGGAGGCGTTTGAATTTATGCCGCTACGCAGCGCCTTCGATCGACAGTCGATTACTCGGAAAGATTGCGTGGAACAATCACTTTAAGAGCGCCTGGTTCAACCGCAACTTCAATCGGAGTGCGGCAAACCCATTCTCCATCGGCATAGACGTCGAGCGGCCTTTCGGTTTCCACGCGCAGGCGAGTGGCCTGGAAGTAGTTCACATCACGGATATCCAAATGGCGGCCAAAGTAAACCGTCGGGAAGAGATACGCTAGCTTGAAAGGATCCATGCCGGCGATCACGCACACGTCGAGTTGGCCGTCATCCAGCTTCGCGCGCGGCGCAATTTTCATACCGCCCCCATAGATTCCACTGTTGGCAAAGGCCGCCAGCATCGTGGGGTGGTCGCTGCGAACGCTCCACTCTCCATTACTCTCCTGCGCGAATATCTTCATAGACAGAGGGGCAAAGTGAAACAGGGCCGGAGCCAGGCCCAGCGCGTAGCCTCCATGCCCACGCAGCCAGCGCGGCAATTTGTTAGCACGGCGTGCGACTTCACCGTCGAGTCCAATGCCAGCCACGCTGCAGAAGTAGTTTTTCGTACCGAGTCTCGAGTTGCGAGAAAGATTGGTAAGTTCGGTTTCGCTAGGACTCTCCAGCGGAGTAATTGTTCCGAGGTCGATAACGCGGACGTAGGCCGCTTCCAAAGATTGCTCCGCGCGGAAGCTTTGCCACGCCGCGATGGAATCCTTCACATTGCGCAAGCCCAGGGCGCGGGCGAAATCGTTTCCACTGCCGGCAGGCACAACGAGAACGGGCAGGCCGAGCTTTACCAATTGATTCAGATGGCGGTGAATGGTGCCATCGCCGCCGAAAATCAGGATCACATCAGCTTGATCCGCATCGGAGGGCAGGCCGATGCGCCACTCAATTGCTTCTTCTTTGCCAGCCTCGCCGGCCCGAAAGGGATCGAGGTTCTTCAGAGAACATCCCAGCCCGAGGATTGCGGCAGCGCGCATGTGCATAGAAGATTCTATGTAGGGACAGCCGCCCCCGGCTGTCCAGGAGCGAAGCTCCGCATTTTCTTGTAAGCTACCACGACTTC
Source organism: Candidatus Sulfotelmatobacter sp. (assembly GCA_049279555.1). GTDB lineage: Bacteria > Acidobacteriota > Terriglobia > Terriglobales > Acidobacteriaceae > Sulfotelmatobacter. The sequence goes on along the minus strand of JBAPOI010001024.1, from coordinate 6,937 downwards.
AAGCAGGAGCAAACGGATTCGCAAACGTCTTTCTCCATAACCACCGATACTCAGTCCAGTCGCTGACCAACCCGGCACGAACAGGATTCTCCAGCAGATAAGCAATCTTCGCATCCAGACTCTCCGAAGATCGCAGCACATGATCGAACGATTCAGCCTGCCAAACTGTTCCTTTGCGCCCCAACGCCTTGTTCACCATATGAGCCGAAGCGCCTTTGACCGCGTCCATGATTTCGCCGAGCGAGTAAATCTCCATTTCATGCTGGTTCACCAGCGGCGTGAAAATCATGTGAACATGATCCGGCATAACGATCGCAACCCGCAGATCGAATTTCGCTCCGTTGTCGTGCAAACAACATTCCAGCACAATAGACCGCACCCGTTCCGGAAGAATCCACCGACGGTCTGTACAAAACGTCACAAAGTGCTGTCTGTAATCGCACTGAAGATGCGGAAGCCGTCTCCGATAAAAAGCCCGCAGCATAAGGTTCTATGTAGGGGCAGCCGCCCTCGGCTGTCCAGGAGCGAAGCTCCGCTCTGCCTGAAGTCTAGTAGGAATTGTGTGGCTGTAGAGTTTCCGGCCTAGAAAATCCTTGCCCAACCTTCAATTCGGGAAAACTGAAAAGGAACCCCCAGGCGAGCGCGCTCGCCTGGACAGCCGAGGGCGGCTGTCCCTACATGGTCATTGGCGGTTACCAGCTGATAACCGCAATCCGCGGCAATTGTTTGCCAACCCTTAGCAGCAACCTCATTGGGGGCGGTGCAGGCCACACGAGGTAGGGTTCCTTCAACACATGATCGTCGATCCTCACTGAGCCTTGCTTCAGTTTTCTACCGGCATCGGTTGTCGAAGCCGCAAGCCCGCACCGAACCAAAAGGCGATCAACTCTTATTGTTGCCTCGGCAACGCGCTCGGTATTAACAACATGTCCTCCGATCTCGGCAAGCGCGATGAAGATTTCTTCCACATCCTCCGGCACTTCATCCTTCTGAAATTGTCTAGCCCAATCCTCCCCCGCCTTCGCCGCCGCCTTCGCCGAATGAAAATCCTCCACAATCCTTCGCGCCAACTCTTTCTTCGCTTGCATCGGATGCGTTTCCCGCTTCATCTTCTCGATCTCGGCCACTTGCACATCCGTTAGCAGCTCGTAATACCTCCACATCATCTCGTCAGAGATGCTCATTACTTTCCCGTACATCTCCAGCGGCGCTTCGTGAATTCCGATCGCATTGCCCAGCGACTTCGACATTTTCTGCACGCCGTCGAGCCCTTCGAGAATCGGCGTCGTTAGCACCACCTGCGACTCCTGCCCATAACTCCGCTGCAATTCGCGCCCCACCAGCAAATTAAATTTCTGATCGGTGCCACCGAGCTCCACATCGGCTTCAAGAGCGACCGAGTCGTAGCCCTGCACCAGCGGATACAGCAACTCGTGCACCGAAATCGGCTTCTCGTTCTTGAAGCGCTGGTGAAAGTCCTCGCGCTCCAGCAGTTGCGAAACGGTGTATTTCGCCATCAGGCGGACGAAATCGTCGGAGCTGAACTGCCCCATCCAGCGCCGGTTGAAGTCGATTACAGTTTTCTGCGGATCGAGAATCTTGAAGACCTGCGCCTTGTAAGTCTCGGCATTCTGCTCAATCTGTTCTCGGGTAAGCGGGGGGCGCGTCACCGAGCGGCCAGTAGGGTCGCCGATCATCCCGGTGAAATCGCCAATCAAAAAGATGGCGGTGTGCCCGAGATCCTGAAAGTGCTTGAGCTTGCGCAGCACCACGGTGTGGCCGAGGTGCAGATCGGGAGCTGTCGGGTCCATGCCGAGCTTGACCCGCAGCGGTTTGCCGCTGGCGCGCGACTTCTCCAGTTTGGCGCGGAGATCGGCTTCGCGGATGATTTCCGCCGAGCCCTTCTTGAGATAAGTGAGTTGTTCCTCTACCGGCGCGAACGTTGACATGAGAAATGCCATTATAAGGAACGTGGCACGGAAACGGGGCAGGGGTAGCACGATTACGCGATAAAATGACCACGCAAGGAACTAGGGAACCATGAACAAGGCGCACAGATCCGCCGACAAGGAGATTCCTGAATGTCGAAGAAATGCAAGCACCTGGATCAGATAAAAATCAGAACCACCACCACCCACGTCTGCGAGGAGTGTGTGAAACTTGGCGACACCTGGGTTCACCTTCGCCTATGTCTCACCTGCGGAAACGTGGGCTGCTGCGATTCGTCGAAGAACAAACACGCCACCAAACATTTCCACCACACCGCGCATCCCTTGATACGTTCGATCGAACCTGGAGAAGATTGGATCTGGTGCTACGTGGACGAAATGATTGCCGGCGAAATCGCGGCGTGAAGTCTTAATCTTTCGGTACGCGCAACCGCTGACGCATCATTGGAAAATCAAGCATCGCAATGCGGGGATAAGTGGACGCAACAGGCGGGAAAAATTGAAAGGGCCGTGACATTGGTTATGCTCTAGCTGCCGCCTCCTGCGAGGGAGCCAACAGCGTGGACGCATGTACCGTCACAGCCCCTTGATGCGATCACTGTTTTCACAGTCCCAAACCCCAACTGCCCCTCGCAGAGCCGTCGGTTTTTTCAGGTTTGGCTGCCTCTCAGGTTGCCCCGCGAGGCTGATCACCCAGTCTACTTCGGGTCAGCAAGGTTTATTTCGCTGTCCCTTTCAACCGTCGACGGGAACTACCTTAACAGAGCGTTCATAAAAGTCAACGCAAAGTATTGGTGCAATGCAATAGCTCTCGGCTGTGAATATCGAGAAGTGCAAATGATTGCCCCGCAAATGTTTACAGGTGAGCCCTAGCAATAAGGACTAGTTTTTCACAGCGGCTTGCACATGTCTCCGATTTGGAAAATTCACAGGACGAACCCAAGAATCATCTTGACTCGGTAACTTTCTCAGCGCATCTTGCTGTCAGTGGACCAGCTGTGATGTCAGAACTCGTGGCCTATGTAGACGGCGGTTCCCTGGGAAATCCGGGGCCCTCGGGTATTGGGGTGATCATCGACGGCTGCGAGAGCGGTCCAATCCGCATCGCCAAATGGATCGGCCACCAGGATAACAACGTCGCCGAATACGTCGCGCTCATGGAAGCCCTGCAGTGCGCGGTCTCTCTCAAGGCGAAAACCCTGCACGTGTACTCCGATTCGGAAGTGGTCGTCCGCCAGATGAGCGGTGAATACACTTGCCGCAGCGCTCGCCTCTACTCCCTGCACTGGACCTGCCGCAAACTAGCCCGCGCCCTGAATTTCACGATCTCTCACGTCCCGCGCGAAAGCAATGCCGAGGCTAATCGGCTGGCGAACTCCGCCGTGCGCAAGCGGAACGTGTAGGTACGAGCGCAGCTGGCAATTAGCAATTAGCGAATGCGGAGGATTGCCGGCAGTAGCGGATGGCGCGCCCATAGGCTCGTCGCTAATGGCCAATTGCCAACTGCTTCTCCCGAACCTCACTCGACACTCTAGGACTAGCACTTTCGTGTTTTGGAAATCTTGACACCATCCTCGCTGGGGGATGAGACTGCAAAGTATTGCACTCTAAGAATTAGTGACTTCGCGGCACGCCGAGGGGGCAAACTTGGCCGCGACCTAGGGAATGACAGAACGCCAGCCATGAATTTTTCGACCACGGATCAGCAAGCGATTCTCGACTCCGGTTCTGCCGCAAGCGTTTCCGCGGGAATCGCCGCTGCCAACCTGCTCTCGACTCTGTCTTCTGAAAAAACCTTCACCGAAAAAACTCCGCGTTTTCCCGGCGAAGATGGCGGCCGCTCGCTCGCCGAAATCGCGCAGAGCGACCTCGACGCAGCCTTGCAGTTGCTGGCCGATCGCGCCCAATACATAACCGGAGCCAGCGGCGCAGCAATCGCGTTACGCCGTGGCGAGCATGCCGACATGCTTTGCCGTGCCAGCGCCGGCTTGAATGCGCCGGAACTGGGCTCGTTGCTCTCTATGGAATACGGACTCTCGGGTGAGAGCGTCCGCACCGGCCGGTCTCTTCGTTGCGACGACGCCGAACGCGATCCGCGGGTGAATCGCGAAGGTTGCCGCCAGTTGGGTATCGCGTCGGTCTTGATCATGCCCATCATCAGCGATCGCCAGGTGCTAGGCGTCTTCGAACTTTTTTCCGGGAAGCCGCATGCCTTCGATGAGCGCGATGTTTCCGCGCTTCAGCGCCTGGGCGAAATGGTTGAGACCGCCGTAAAGCACGCCATCGCGGCACAGGCTCCGGCCGTAGGCTTCGTGCCGAGCCATCATCTGGCGGCCGAAGAAAAAAGGCGAGTGGTCATCGCAGCCGTGCCGCAAGCCACCTCTCGTGCTCAGCGGACCGTCGCGAATCCTGTTCCTGCATCGAAAGGGGTTGCGCCACCGCAAAAGGATGCTCCTAAAGAGGGTGTCCCTAAAGCTCTTCCGAAAGAAGTAAAAGAAGTAGCGGCGGCAGCCGCACCGTCTACTGCGAAGCCGCTGTTCTGGTCGGCGGCAATGCGCGCTCAGGGCAACTCGCCGGTCAACGAGAAAGCCGCCGAACCGGTCACTGTGCCTCCCGTACTGAGAAAGTTGCCGAAGTGCGGGGCCTGCGGATTTCCCGTATCGCCCGGGCGCACCTTCTGCGTGGAATGCGAGGAAAAGCAATGGCGCGGCCAGCGCCTGCCGCAGCCTGAAGTTGAGAATTCACGCGACTCACGAAGCAACCGGCTAGAAACGCCAGTCGCTCTTGCGCCGTCAAGTGCTCCCGAGCTTGACGCGTCGAGCATATCAGTTTCAGTTCTGACTTCTGCTTCCGTCGGCGAAGCGAGCTGTAAATCGGCCAGCCCTGCTCCTACAGTTGCAACGGCTGAGCAGTTGTCGTCTGCCCCAATCGCGGCGCAACCTCTGGCAGCGCAAACTTCCGAAATGTCGGAGTCTACCGTTTCAAAGGCAGAGACCATCTCCGACGACGCCACCCCATTCTTAGGTTCGGTTGTGCAGTCGGAGTCGTGGTTTGCTGCCAATAAATACGTCCTAGCATCGCTGTTTGTCGTCGCATTCGTCATCGGTGCAATCGTCTGGCTGCACTGATCTGCCAATTCGTCAGCCTTCGTCTCTATTCTCTATTTCTCATTTTTCCGTAAACCTCGCGCCGCGCGACAGATTACAATTCCTTTCCGACTCCAAGATGACCTGGGGGATTGATGTTGCCAACGTTGCCACAAATCATGCGCAAGGTTCTGACCGGCGGCCTGCTGGCTCTGCTAAGCACACTGACCAGTGCCCAGAGTTTCGAGCAGCGTACCGCTCGCTATCTCGACTCCGTCCGCAAGCAACCGCCGATGCTATTGGCTTTTGTGCGCGACCTGCCGAAAGGTGGCGATCTGCACAATCATCTCTCCGGCGCGATCTATGCCGAAGATCTTATCGACTTCGCGGCCGACGGCGGACTTTGCGTCGACCGTACCTCGTCGCGATTGCTGGCCCCGCCCTGCGACTCCTGCGAAAACTATACGGCCAAGCCGGCGGCCCGTTGCGCCTATGGCGACCGCGTCCTTTACAACCAGATGATCGACGCCTGGTCGATGCGCAACTGGAAGCCGGGCGACGAGTCGGGCCACGATCATTTCTTTGCCACATTCGACAAGTTCGGACTCGCATCTGGTACGCACACTGCGGAAGCAATTGCCGCCGCGCGGAACCGCGCCGGGATGGATCACCTGCAGTACGTCGAATTCATGCACACCGCCGATGCCGGCGGTGCCGCGCAAATCGCAGGCAAGATTGAGTGGGATCCAGACCTGGCCAAGATGCGAGAATTGCTGCTCGGCGCCGGCCTGAAAGATGTTGCGGCGGACGCCGGGAAGAGGCTCGCTACCGATGAAGCCCGCGCCAAAGAAATTCTCAAGTGCGGAACCGCGGATGCCGCGCCGGGATGCGAGGTGACGGTGCGCTATCTTTATCAGGTGCTGCGCGGCTTGCCGCACGAAGTCGTGTTCGCGCAGATTCTACTCGGTTTTGAACTGGCGTCGTCTGACCCGCGATTTGTTGGCCTGAATCTGGTCATGCCCGAGGACTGGTACGTTCCCATTCACGACTTCAACGAGCACATGGCCATGCTCGATTATTTGCACGGAGTCTATCCCAAAGTGCACATCACGCTGCATGCGGGCGAACTGGCCATCGGCCTTGTGCCTCCCGAGGATCTGGCGTTTCACATTCGCGCGTCCGTCGAGCGCGGCCATGCCGAGCGCATCGGCCACGGGGTTGACGTGATGAACGAAAAAGATCCCATGAGCCTGCTGCACGAGATGGCCGAGCGCAACGTGCTCGTCGAAATCTCGCTCACATCGAATGATGTAATTCTGGGCGTCAGCGGAGACGATCATCCCCTGCCGATTTACATGAAGAACGGCGTTCCTGTTGCGCTTGCGACCGATGACGAAGGCGTAAACCGTTCTGACATGACGCACGAATACCTGCGGGCGGTCGAGAGTTACCACCTGTCGTATTTCGACCTCAAGCGCATGGCCCGCCAAAGCCTGGAGCACAGCTTTCTTCCCGGCCAGAGTCTGTGGACCGACACGAAACTGGTATTTCGTATGACGCCCGCCTGCGCGAGCGACCCGCCGGCAACGGAGAAACCTTCAGCCGCATGTGAAGAATTCCTCACCGCGAACGAGCGCGCCCGCACGCAATGGAAACTGGAATCCGAGTTCGCGAAGTTCGAGAAAAAGTATTAGCTCGACAATTTGCGAAATTCGAGAAGAGGCGTAGCACCACAATCGCCGGGAGAGAGCAGATCGGGAAGGGGCACGGCTTCGGCCGTGCCGTCAGGGCGATGGAGGATATGGGCTTTAGAGGCTGCGTGAGAACTAGTTTGTAATTGCAGGCAAGATGAGGCAGAAAGAGAGGTATGGGACGATTTCTGCCGTACCAGCCGGATCAGGC
>JBAPOI010001023.1:0-3492 GCA_049279555.1 Candidatus Sulfotelmatobacter sp. | reverse complement strand
TCTTCTCACCCTCTGTCGGGCATGCCTCGAAAGCCAAAGCGGCCCGGGCGTCTGAGAACAGCTTGTAGCTCGCCGGCTGAATGCCGGGAGTTCCAAGAGAAGTCGCCGTGTTGTACGTGTAGTACTGCGCCGAATCCGAATCGACCCGGTTCGCCACGGTCGCGATCTGCGGTCGCAGAATTCGCTTCTTGAACATGTCCATGCTCAAGGCGAGATCCTGAGTCGTGAACTGCACGTCCACATGGAACTGATAGTTCAGCACCACCGGAACGTACGTCTCGTAGGTGTCCTCGACGTTGAGCGGCGGACCATACGTGCCAATGTAGCGAGGCGGACGACGGATATTGACCGTGTTGCCGACCTTCGCACCCGTCTGGGCAAACTCGCTCGAGTATTGGCGCTCGACGCGGTTTGCGATCACCAATTCGTTTTCAAGGACGACGAGAGCTTCATTGGTGATATAGCTCATCGTCAAGAGCTGCTGGGTCAAGTGAGTCTCCTAAAGGGGTTTAGGAGCGCCAGTCTCATCGTCTCTTCGCAGCAGCTCGTTGTGCCTCATAGGCACGGAGCTCTTTGAAACCCATCTTGGCGGGGTCCGTCTGGACGATGCCCGATGAATTGGTCTGCAAAGGAACGATGGGAGCCGGTGCTCCGGAAACCTTCGGAACCGGCGTCTCTGGGACGGGCTTCGGCTTCTCGAAGGTCAATTCAAGTTTCCCGATCTCGGCAATCGCCTTGAGCGGGTTCAGTTTGTTGAGTCGCTCGACGTAATCGGGGTTCTTCGCCAGGTAGTACGCGATCTCCGCGATGTGCTCCGATCCGGTCATGTACTGCAACACCTGTGAATGAGTCTTCACATCGGCGTTGTTAATGACCTCGTCGTAGTCAGCGTGGACCTTGCGTGATTCGGCCACGTGCGCTTTAGCTGCTTCTTCAGCTATCGCCGCTTGTGCCGTCTGCGCTTCCTCGATCTGTCGTTTCCGGTCGTTCGCTACCGCTTCGTTAGCGGCAAATGTTGCGAGTGCTTCTGCGTACTCAAACGCCTTGAATTGCCCTTGATCGTCGTAAAACCGCTTCTTGCCGTCTACGACCTCATCATGCGTGGGCTTTTTCACCTCAGGCTCGGGCTTTTTAGCCTGTGCCTGCAATTCCTTCATCCGTTCCTCAAGAGCGGAAGCACGCTCCTTGGCTAATCTCGCCTCATTCCACTGGGAACGGGCGAATTCCTCAGCCTCGGCAGCGGCTTCCTGAGCCTCTTTCATGGCCCGGTGCTTCTTGTTGATCGTCTTCCTGAAACGCTCCGATTTCTCGATCTCAGCCTGCGTTTCCTTGTCGTCATCGATATATTCGCCCTCTTTGGGCGCTTCCTCGGCTTTGACCTCGACAGGTTTATCGGGCACCACTTCCGGCTTTTCAGGAGGCTTCATGTCCTCCGTCTTGCCGTTCAGTACGAAATCCCGAATACCCGCTGAGGTCACTACCTTGGCCATCTCACTGCTCCTGCGCCTTGGGCGCCTTCTCGGCAGCTTCTGCCGCGTGTTCTGCATCTCTCTCGGCTTGCGCCGCTCCGTGGGCTGCATCGACATGCTTGCCCAGAATCTCAGCCCCCGCCTTGATCTCTGCGACCCGGGCAGCGGTCTCGCCCTTCACTACCGTGTCATGCAGGGCAGTTCGGGACTTGATTTCAGTGTCGTGGACCTTCGCCTGCGTCTTCTCACGCTCGACGTGCATCCAGCCGAGCTCAGTTGAGGTCTTGTACTTGAGCTCGAGTTGCGCCTGCTGCAACGCCTGTTGCGTCTGGGTGAGCTGCTGGTAGATCGCGCTCACGATCCCCTTCGCCTGGGTCGGCAAATTCTCCATCGCCTTCGCCATCCCCTGAGGGTTCAAAGGCATCAGACGGTCTGCGAGGTCCGAGGCCCCGGCAAAGTCCATGTTCCTGACGATCAGATCAGCCCCGACCTTCGCTATGGGCTCGGCAAGAGCAGTCTTCAGGAGGTCGATCATCGCCTCCGCGCCCTCTTGCCTCTTGGTCTCGTATCCCGGCCCCGTATCCATCACCACGTCATACCGACCCACCGTGAGATCGTTCTTGATCTCTGCGATAGCCGGATTCTCGGGATTTGGCTGTGGCGTATTGATCTGCGTCATCGTGGGAACGCCGTCCTCCCCGATGATCCGCTGCATCCGCTTCTCGGAGTAGTAGTGCGGAATCAGACTCACCAGAATCGCTCCGATCTGCTTGATGAACCGCGTCTGGTTGTCGTAGTACTGGAAATGCCCGATGTCGGAGAGCGCCTGCCTGCGTTGTAAGGCTATCCCGCTCACCACGCTTCCAGGCACGTCATTAGCCGGCTCGTGGGGCATCCCCGCCACGGCCATGAGGTCCTGCTGGGCTCCCTGTGCGGCCTGCACAGCCCCTGCCGGCACGGCTACGGGAGGCGTTCTCGAGGGAGGCGGCAGAAGGACCTTAGACCCGTCCGGCTGCTCTATTGCCGCTGGCTCCCACACCAGCATCGAATAGGGAATCTGATTGGCGTTCTTCCACTCCGGGTGACCGTCAGTCTGGCCCGCCGCGACGATCCAGGGGGCCTTGGGAGCCAAAGCCAGTAGCTCCGTCTCCATCGTCCGCCAGTAGTTGTACATACGGGCCGGATCCATCAGATCCGAGATCATCCCTTTGCGGCGAACCTTGCCATTGAGATCGAGTGCATTCCCCTCGCACCGGACTATCGGGATCCACTTGTCCGGGAGAGGGTTCTTGGCCATCGTCCGCCGATCTACGATGGTCGTGCCGTTCAGCTTGAACCACTCGACTTTCTGCCTGAACGACGGCCGGCTAAAAGCCGTCTTCGTGACCTTTGCGGCTGCAAGCTCCTTTGAGAGCTTCGCAATGTCGTCCGTGAACATCGCCATGCCGTTCGACATTCGCCACAAGGTCTCAGTGGTCCGTCTGACCCGGTAGTACTCGGCTAACCGGATCTCGGTCTTGCTCTCCCACTGCGCCTTATCATCCCCGTGACCTGAAACAGCGGTGTACTCGAGATTGTCAGCCTTGGGATACTGCCGTCTGTACTCCTGCCGGCTCATCATCTCGGTCACGATCACCCAGCCGGCATCCTCCCCCGCCGGCAGTCTCGCAGCCGGGTCCATATAGACCGTGAAGGGATTACGAATAGCACAAATGCACAGTTCCTGCTCGAAGGAGCCTTCATCGAGATATTCGCTGTAGACCCGGGCATAGCCCCAGCCCATCCGGACTGCGCTCTCCCCTGCGGTGTCGTAGGCGACATCTGCACTGCTCCGGTTCTCGATGTGCCGAATGAGCCCCGAAAGGATCTGGGCTTTATCGACGTTCGCCTGATCGCCTACCGGATGGACCTTAATCCTCGGTCGCTGCTGGCGCATGTTGTTACACACACGCCGGACGAACGTATTGGTATGGTTGATCGTGAGACTGGGCCGTCTGTCGATCTTGCGCTGGTTGTACAGATC
>JBAPOI010001022.1:0-25009 GCA_049279555.1 Candidatus Sulfotelmatobacter sp. | reverse complement strand
TCGGCGCCGCTGCTTTAGGCGCAGGATGCGGCGTGCTCGCAGCTCTCGGTTCACTGGCCGGACGGGCCTCGCGCGCCGGAGCCGCTGCATGCGGAGTCGCAGGCCTGGCAGCCGGTTTCGCCGTATGAGTTTCCGCCGGATGATTTTCGGCTGGACGAGCCGGTTTCTCCGCCGCTTCGGGCCTGCTCTCAGTAGCAGGGCGATTGCTAGCAGCCGGCTTCTTGTTCGCCGCAGCCGATGGATGATTCGTCGGTGGACGATTCGCTGATGAACGATTCGCGGCTTTCGCTCCGCCCGGCCGATTTTCTGCTGGTTTCTCTGCCGCATGGCTTCCAGATGGTCCCGCAGCGCGCGCCGCTTTCGGTGACATGGCGGGGGCTTTATACGGTGCTCCGGCGGCCTTGGCGGCAACTACGCTTTTCCCGCTGAATTCGCCAGGCTTCGCGGTGGCTGCCACTGCCGGACGTCCGTGGTTGGTCGAGGCAAAGAGAGCGCGGTTCTTGCTCGCGGCTTGTACATGCTCGGTCTGCGCTGCTACAGGAGGCCGATGCTGCTCATGCGAGTAGGTTTCTTCCTGTGTCGTGGGACGTCTCTGCACGCCGTCCTGCCCGCCATTAAATGCAACATGCGACTCGTTATTAACGATCACGGTGCGGTTCACGTAGACATTGGTGATATTAACCGTGTTTACGTGCATGACCGCGGTGTTGTAGAAGAAAGAGCCGCCGCGCCATTCGCCGCCGCCGAAGCCTTCGCCGCCGTATCCAAAGCCATAGTTGATTCCGCCATAGAAGCCGACATGCGGGCCCCAGTAACCTGCGTTCCAGACGTAGAGGCCGTCGTTCCATCCCCAATAGCCGGGAGTCCAAAGCAGGCCTGGTTCGGGCACTTCCACCCAGGTGCCGGGCACCCAGTAGTAGCCATCGTCGTCATCCCAGGCCCAATATCCCGGAGTCCACATATAGCCTTCGCCGGGGCAAATGGGCTGCTCGTAAACCGGCAGCGCGGGCGGCCCGATGCGCACCGAGATGCCGATGCCAATCTGCGCTGAAGATGTGGAAGAGAGAGCTGCGGGAATAATCAGCAGCAAAAGACCGAATACTAGAAAACGAACTGCACGTTGCAGTTTCATGGTGGTTCCTCGTGCCCGGTGCGCTTGCGTCACGGCAGCGCCAATCGGGCAAATTTGGCCTCAATAGCTTGGTCGGATATCCTCACCAGCAATTTGGGCCTTACAAAAATTGTTCTGTCTACTTAAGCGCCGCAGGTTGGAGTATGTTCGCGGCCAAGAAGTTGTTCGGATTGTAAAGTTTTATTAGGGAAGGGAGTGAAGGGAACACCTTATCAGTCGAAGAAAAAACTGAAGGCTGAAATAACTAGAAGCCATCTCATAATGAACCGGGGGGAGTACATAGCCAGCTCCCTCAGGGGCTAAAGCCCGCGTGGTTATTGGACCCGGGCGGCACGACTGAAGTCGTGCCCTTCCCGGAACCCTTTATGAGATAGCTTCTAGTTGGTCCTCTTGGAGCGGGCGATGCGTTCGTCGATCACTTTGCGGCCGGCAAATCCTTCTTCGGGAGTGTGCCAGTGCGTGATGGATTGCTCGCCCATCTTCCAGCAGAGCAGGACGGTGCGCCCTTCAACTTCGCAGGGAAAATCCAGCAGACCGATCTCAAGATCCTTGACCTGCACGCCGATGGAATCGATCTCAGCGAGGGCATCTTTGGCGCGCTGCTCGGCCTTCGCTCGCTCGGCTTTGCGGCGGGCGAGGGGAACTACATCGACGTGCGTGCCCCCGTTGAGAAAGATGCGGTGAGCGAGCGCCTGCATCTCGGCTTCAACTTCTTCCATGAGCTTCTTACCGGCGATCGCGGTGCGCAGAAGCGATTCGAGCACGGGCACCAACACTTGAGCTTCGTCGAGAGTAAAAGTTCGGTCTGACATATGGGGTACATCTATTTTAGCGCATGTGGAAGGAATGCAGTCGGCAATTAGCCATTGGCTCTAGCTCTTGATGTTGATGTTGCCAGATGCGGTGGCTCACTACTAACTGCCGATTGCTAGTTGCCAATCGCTAACTGCTAACCGCTCTACTTCGGCACCTGCTTGGTCATTTCGAGATCGAGCGTGATGCTAATGTCGTCGCCGACCATGCCGGGCGCGCCAGCCACGCCGAAGTCCATGCGATTGATTTTTGTGGTCGCGGAAGCTCCCATGCGCTGGTTGCCCCATGGATCTTTGATTGGCGCCGAAGGCCCATCAACATCGAGCACGGCTTCTTTCGTGACGCCGTGAATGCTAAGGTCACCGGTCACCTTCAGCTTTCCCGCGCCGGCGGCTTCCACCTTCTTCGACTGGAACGTTATCGTGGGATATTTCTTCACGTCGAGGTAGTTGGGGCTGCGCAGATCGTTGTCGCGCATGTCAACGCGAGTATCCACCGAAGTGGCATCGATCGTCGTCTGAACCGAAGACTTGGTCACATCTGAGGGGTCGTACTTCACCGTGCCGCTCACCTTGGTGAACGCTCCGCGCACGGTCGAGACGCCGAGATGCCGCACCGAAAACTGTGCCGAAGAGTGCGGCGGATCAAGCTGCCAGGTTTCTTGTGCGGCAGCAGAAATCATGAGGAGCAGGGCAATCGCTAGGGCGGAGAGAGTACGTGGCATGAGGTTGGATTTCTCCTACAAGTGAATTGATCGAATCTTCTTACAGTCTAACAAAGCCGAAAGTTCTGCTAAGGCTTGCCAAGGACCAACGACTAGCGACCAACGACTGTTACTGAATCTCCAGCATGCGATCGAGCGCCACACGGGCCCAGCGTTTTACGTCGTCTTTCACTTTGATCTGGTTGACGATATTGCCTTCGACCAAATTTTCTAAAGCCCAGCACAAATGCTGAGGTGATATTCGGAACATCGTAGTGCAGAGGCAGCCGGAGTCGTCGAGCGTGATGACCTTCTTGCCTTCGGCGGCGAATTCCTTGCCCATGCGATTCACCAGATGAATTTCGGTGCCGACGGCAAAACTCGCGCCCGCCGGTGCCTCGCGAATGATCTTGAGCAGCCGCTCGGTCGAGCCAATGGCATCGGCCTTCTGGCAGACTTCGAGACGACACTCGGGATGGACGATAACCTGAATGCCCGGATATTTTGCACGGACGTTATCTACGTGTTCAGGCAGAAAGCGTTGGTGAACGGAGCAATGTCCTTTCCACAGAATGATTTTCGCCGCGCGCAAGCGGTCGGGAGTGAGTCCGCCGTTAATCAGATAAGGATCCCAAACCACCATTTCGTTGAGCGGAATCCCGAGCTCATGACCCGTGTAGCGTCCGAGGTGCTGATCGGGAAGAAAGAGCAGCTTCGAACTCTTCTCCAGGCCCCACTGCATCGCTCCGGCGGCGTTCGACGACGTACAGACTACGCCTCCGCGCTCGCCCACGAAGGCTTTAATGGCTGCGGTCGAATTGATGTAAGTGATGGGCGTAATACCGAGTCCGTCAGCGCCGGTCACGCCAGCGCGCTCTAGTTGCTCCCAGCAATCTTCGACCTGCGAAATATCGGCCATGTCGGCCATGGAGCATCCCGCGTTGAGGTCGGGGAGAATTACGATCTGCCCGGGACGCGCAAGAATGTCGGCGCTTTCGGCCATGAAATGCACGCCGCAGAAAATGATATATTTTCCGCCGGCCTTCGCGGCCTCCTGCGACAGTTTGTAAGAGTCGCCGCGGAAATCGGCAAACTGGATGACTTCATCGCGCTGGTAATGGTGGCCTAAGATGACCAGATCGCGGCCCAAAGCCCTGCGGGCCGCACGAATGCGCTCGTCCAGGGTATGGTCGGGAAGAGCGAGATAGTTCTCCAAACTGCAAACCGTAACTGCTGTGGCCATGTTGACTCGCTTTCAGCTCCAAAGACGCGCCTGCAAAACTGCCTGTTTGTCAGCTCGCATTGGAACGGGGTTGTTGAAAGCTTCCAGCGACTCCAGCAGACTCACTGCGCTTCGTCTTCCAACTCAGCGCCCAGCCTGCGGGGATGTTGAAGCCACTTACTGCTCGTACAAATTATTGGATGCTCAGCACGGGCCGCGGGATACAAGTTTCGCAGCCACGAACTCCGTGTCTATTGTGCACGGTAGGCGCATCCAGTGCAAGCGGCAAGGCTCGAGCAATCTTAGAATTAGCAGAGAGTCCCATGTAGGGACAGCTGCCCTCGGCTGTCCGTCGAGCGAAGCTCGAAAGCTTTTCTTGCCATGTCGGTGATGTTGGTCCATCGGCATGCAATCTAGCGCGTTCTCCCCTGTGATGGATCCGGCGATGTGGCCGCGTCGAGGTCCAGATGCAGTTGCTGTGCCGCCGCAATTCCCGGCGGATAGCAGTTGCCGTCGGAACTGTAATTCGTGCAGTGCGCCGCCACGTCTTTGCGCCTTGGCGATTGCGCGAACTGCCAGACCTCGGCAAAGTCAACACCACTCTGCGCGGGACGCGGCGGCCGCGCGGGAAATACGCAGCCAGGGGAGGGCGGGCAAGCGTCGTTAATGGTCCAGTAAACGATGGCGCGCGAGCCGGCGTTGGCACGAATGTCTTCAGCAGTGACGACGTTGCCGTCATCGACTGCGGCGATGCCAGAGCAGTAAATTCCCGCGCCGAATCTGGCAGCGGTAACGCCGTCGACCCACGCGTAGATGTAGGCTTTCTGCTCGGGCAACATGCGTCCGCCTTGCTCCTGGTCGAGGAAGATGACGGTGTGTGCGGGAAAGCCTTCGCGGTGCGCGGCAGCGGTGGCCGCTTGCGCGTCGGAGTTGCCGAGCTTGGTTGCGTGGACGACGGATTTCAGTTCGGCCGATTTGAGTTCAGCATAGAGGCGTCCGTTGAAGAGAACAAGAAATCCAAAGCCGTCGGATTCGACGGCGGCGCGGTGGCCGGTCCAGGTGTTCGTCTTTTCGCCGGGAGGATGGTTGAGCCAGTAGCCAGTGTAGGAGAAGGTTTGGTGGAGAGCTTTCAGGTTGGCATCGCCGGGGTAGGTGTTGCGGTCGAAGCCGAGATAGGCGATCTGTGCGGTCGATGATGCGGACGAAAGAAACAATGCGAGAGCGAAAAGAAGCAACGGGAATCTCACGCACTTGATCTTAAACGAGCGAACCGCAGCGGCTGAAGCCGATTCGATCTCTGCGGCATAATCGGCACGAGTGGAACTCATGCCCCTCCCGGTCTGCTCGCTTCGCATCGGCGACGATGCTTTGCTTCAGCCCCCGATATGCACCATCGTCCTTGAAGCCGGCACAAAGTCTGGCTCGCCGATGTGGTGGCGTTCTTCTTTTTTCTGAACGACGCCGCGGATGAAATCTTCCAACTCTTTGTCTGTCGCCCCGCGCTGCATTTGGGCGTGCAAATCGTGGTCCCACACGGAGAACAGGCAGGTGCGGATTTTGCCGTCGCTGGTGATGCGGATGCGGCTGCAGTGTCCGCAGAAGGGATGAGAGACCGGAGCGATGATGCCGATTTCTCCGACGCCGTCGTCGAAGCGGTAGCGGCGCGCGGTCTCCGAACGCGCATGCGGGATTTCGACCAGCGGCCGGTACTCTGCCATGCGGGCCAGGATTTCGTCGAGCGTGACCACCGTCGCGGGTGACCATGTGCGGTCTTCTTCAAGCGGCATGAATTCGATAAAGCGCACGGTCACGCCTTCTTCGCGAGCGAACATTCCAAAGGGGATGATCTGATCTTCGTTGAAGCCGCGCATCAGCACGCAGTTCACCTTCAGCGGCCACAAACCAGCGCGGCGGGCGGCACGAATGCCGGCGAGCACGTGGTCGTATCCATTGGGTACGCGTGTGATGCGGGTGAAGCGGTCGGGATCAACTGCGTCCATGGAGACGGTAACCCGGCTCAGGCCGGCGGCTTTCAGCGGCTGGGCAAGATCGGCGAGCAGATGGCCATTCGTGGTGAGCGCGATGTCGAGTGGCTCGCCGTTGTCAAATGCTGGGTTCTCAGACGCCGCGTCACGAGAAGGGTTCGGGAAGGGCACGGCTTCAGCCGTGCCCTTAAGCTTGAAAAAAGTTGTGGACTTTAGCCCCTGAGCGCGCAGCCGGGCGAGCTCACGGACGAAGTCGACGACTCCCTTGCGCAGCAGCGGCTCCCCGCCGGTAAGGCGAATCTTCGTGATCCCCATCCCTACGAGCACGCGCGCCATCCGCAGATAATCGGCGAAAGGCAGGTCTCCATACAGAGCGCCTTCGTTGCCGGTGCGGCAGTATACACACTTGTAGTTGCAGCGGTCTGTGATGGAAATCCGCAGGTCGGAAATGCGGCGGCCGAATTTGTCGGTGAGGGCAGCCATTGCACCTGGCAATTAGCATTTAGCTCTTGAGATACCTGCACAATCGCCAGGAACCGGCCAAATGCCAAGTGCTAATTGCCAAATGCGATCACAGAGTGACACGCATATTGATTATAGGACGCGTGGATCGAAGGCAGGGATTCAGGGTTTCGCAGTTCCAACCGCTTTTGCAATTGCCGCCTCAGCCATCGGAGCCATCATCTTGTATCCCGCTGCATTGGGGTGAAGGCCGTCATCGGCGAGTTCTTTTCTTAGCATGCCTTTGTCATCAACCATTGCGCTGAAGTAGTCGAGATAGACCAGATGGTGACTTTCGCAATAATTCTTGAGCCAGCGGTTCAGCTCAAGAATTTTCTCCGGAGAGCGTTGCGCAAAAAAATCCTTTGCCTTCTCCGTATAGTTATGCACAGGAAGCACTGACGAAAACACGACGCGGACGTCGTGCGCCTCCGCCAACTCAGCCAACGACGCGTAGTCCGCCTCGATGTCTTCGAGCCGCATGGGGCCCGTATTTCCGGAAATGTCGTTGGTGCCCGCGAGAATGACCACGACCTTTGGACGAAGGTCAATCACATCCTGCCGAAAGCGAACCAGCATCTGCGGCGTAGTCTGCCCTCCGATGCCGCGATTGAGGTAAGGCTTGCCGGGAAAATACTGGTCGAGATGCCAGATGTCGGTGATGGAGTCGCCGAAAAACACGACACGATTTTCGCCGGGCGCAGGCGGCTTGAGCGCGGCATTGGCGTCGCGATAGCGCGCCAGCTGGCCGAAGTCATCGAAGTAGATCGCAATCCGGCGAGCGCGATACTCATCAAGTCCGGCGAAGCCGGTAGAGGGAATTTGGGGCGACGCCTGTTGCGCAACAGCGGCGATGGCGAACACCGCGAGTGATACAAGTTGTCCGATCAATCGTCGCAGCGTCATCTTTGCCTCCCTGAATTCAGTCTCGAAATACTTTACATCCCATCGTAATTCGGCCCACCCCCGCCTTCTGGTGGCACCCATGTGATGATCTGATACGGGTCGGCGATATCGCAGGTCTTGCAGTGCACGCAGTTTGAGGGGTTCAGGCTGATGCGTTTGCCGTTGGGCTGACTCGCGTCGTCGAGCATCTCGTAGACGTTCGCGGGACAGAAATTCTGGCAGGGGCTGCCAAATTCCTTCACGCAGCGCGTGTTGCAA
The DNA here is from genome assembly GCA_049279555.1 of Candidatus Sulfotelmatobacter sp. Classification (GTDB taxonomy): domain Bacteria; phylum Acidobacteriota; class Terriglobia; order Terriglobales; family Acidobacteriaceae; genus Sulfotelmatobacter. Next base: position 17,489 of record JBAPOI010001022.1, on the reverse strand, counting down.
ATATTCGTGTCGTCGATGACCAGGTGCGCCGGCTGATCTTCTTCGTGCTTCGTGCCCGAGTGGTAGAGGTCGGTGAGTTTGTCGAAAGTGAGTTTGCCGTCGCCTTTGGCGGGACCAAGCAAGTGGGCTTCCGCGCCCCCGTCGGCGGGCAACTCAGCGAGTTTGCGCATGTGCTCGTAGCCGGCATGTGCAGGATACCGATTTCTCAGGCCGCGGCCGCCAGTAACCATTTGCAGAGCGGTATGAAACATGCCGGCGTAGAATCCGTGCTCGAAGCCCTGGTGCATGTTGCGGACCTTCCAGAGCTCGTCTTTAATCCAGCTGGAGTCGACTTTCTTCCGGTAGGAGCTTAGAGCCGCCGCGGAGAAATCATCTTTGATAAGCGATTCAAACGTGGTTTCGGCGGCGAGCATGCCGCTCTTGATTGCGAGATGAATTCCCTTGAGCCGCGCCGAGTTGAGAAATCCGGCGGAGTCGCCAAGGATCATCCATCCCTCGCCCGCGACCGGCGGAATCGCCCACCAGCCGCCGTAAGGCATCGACTTCGCGCCGTAACGAATCATCTTGCCGCCTTCGAGCAGTTTCGCGACGAAGGGATGCTGTTTGAAATCCTGCAGCACGCGCTGTGGATCGAGGCGCGGGTCGGGATAATCGAGTCCGGTAACGAAGCCGAGCGAGACCACGTTGTCTTTGCCGCCATAAATCCACGCACCGCCGTATTCTTTCGTAGTGAGCGGCCAGCCCATCGTATAGATGACTTGGCCGGGCGCGATGCGGCCGGCCGGAACCTCCCAGAGTTCTTTCACGCCGACGCCGTAGGTTTGCGGATTGGAATTTTTCGCGAGATCTAATTTCTGGATTAGCTGTTTAGTCAAAGACCCGCGCGGGCCTTCAGCGAGGATGACAACTTTGGCATTAAGGTCGTAGCCGGGTTCGAAGTTGGATTTCTGATGGCCTTCTTTGTCGACACCCTTGTCGTCGGTGCGAACGCCGGTGACGCGATTGCCATCGAATAAAAGTTCCGAGCCGGCGAATCCTGTGAAGATGGTGATGCCGGTCTCTTCCACCTTGCCGCCCAACCACTTTACGAAGCGGTTTAGCGAAATGACATAGTTGCCGTGATCGCGCAGCGGAGGTGGTGTGATGGGAAGCTTGAATTTGCTTTTCTCGGTGAGAAAATAAACCGCTTCTTTGATGACTTCGGCGTCGAGCGGAGCTTCTTTCTCGAATCCCGGAAGCAGTTCGCGCATGGAGCGGGGATCGAGCAATGCGCCGGAGAGGCAGTGTTGGCCAACCTCGCGCGCTTTTTCGAGGACGTAGATATTTTCTTTGCTGAGCTGGGAGTCTGGATGCGCCGTGCTGTGCGCGTCGATCAACTGCGACAGGCGCAGGGCGCAGGCCATGCCCGCCGGGCCTCCGCCGACGATGACAACATCGGCGGGCATTTGCGGGCGTTCGACGCCTTCGATGGGTTTGCGGAAAATCAGCATAAAAACGCTGCCACGGATTTTCACGGATCACCACGGCGTTGTGATCCGTGTAAACCCGTAAGGATCTGTGGCCGATTTAGCCTCCGGCCTTTACTTTTTTTACTTCCTCAGTCAGCGGCGGCACGATGTCGAACAAATTCCCTACAATTGCATAATCCGCAATCTCGAAGATCGGCGCTTCGGGATCTTTGTTTATCGCGATGATGGTGCGCGCACCTTTCATGCCGACGATGTGCTGGATTGCGCCGCTGATGCCGAGAGCGAGATAAACCTTGGGAGCAACCGTTTGGCCTGATGAGCCGATCTGGCGGTCCATGGGGAGCCAACCGTTGTCGCAGATGGGGCGCGAAGCGGCGAGGTCAGCGCCGAGCGCGTCGGCAAGATTCTTCGCGATCTCGATATTCTTTTGTTCTTTGATGCCGCGGCCTACGGCCACAATCACTTCGGCTTGCGTTAGATCGACTGCCTGCTTGGCCTCTTTGAAGACTTCCTGTGGCTTGTTGCGAATGACGTTGTCCGCGATCTCCACAGTTACGGTCTCGACCGGGACAGCGATAGCGCCAGCCTCGGCCTTGTCTCCGCGGAACGCTCCGTTCTGGAAGGTAGCAAACCATGGGGCATCGGAATTAAAGCTAACGTCGGCGGCGAATTTCCCCTGAAACATCTGGCGCGTAAAGATCAGTTTGCCGTTCTCGTGCCTGAATCCGATGCAGTCGCTGATGACGGTGCGTCCCATGGCCGTGGCCAGCTTGGGGACAAAGTCGCGCACTTGATAGGTGTGCGGCATCAGGACAAGCTTCGGCCCCTTCGCAGTGATGAGTTGCTTGAGTGCGACGGAGAAGGCGTCGGGCGTGTAGGGCTCGAGCTTCGGCGACTCCACCGCGTAAACCTTTGCCACTTTCTTGGCTGCAATCCCGGTGGCGATTGTGGATGCTGCGCTGCCGACTACGGCGGCTTCGAGACTCCAGCCGGTGGCCGCCGCTATCGCTTGGCCGGCGGTAATGGTCTCCCAGGAGACGCGGTTGAGTCTGCCTTCGCGTTGTTCAACGACTACGAGGATGGTGTCAGCCATTTAATCCCTTCAAGAGAGCATTTTATGGTGCCGTCCTTGTGGGACGCTGTCTAGGACTACGTTGAGTCTTCTGTTACCGCCTTGCGACGAAATCCGCCCTGTGGCTCAGGTCTTGATCGCTGCAAAGCGAAGGCGCATATAGTCTGCAGTCCAGCGTCCCTGAGAATCGCACAGAACAGGTTTAAGCAAAGCTGTAACTTCGTCAAGAAAATCGTTCCGCTCATTCTGCGAAAGAGCGGCGCAAAACGGATTGGCGAATGTCTCTAACCACCCGCGCATTCCGGTTGGCAGCGGCGTAGGACGGGGGATCAATTGCACACTCTGCGGCACAAACCCGGCCCGCCGCAGACGCGTTTCGTATTCGTCGACAGTCGGGAAATACCACGGAATCCAGGAAGCAGCATCCGGGATGCCCCGGCGTTCAAGTGTGATCATCAGCGCAACGGTAATTGTGCTGACGCAGCCGTGGCCACCTAATTCCCCAACGAACCTTCCTCCGGGCACCAAGGCGCGGAATGCGCCGGCAACCGGCGCGTCCGGATCATCCTTCACCCAGTGCAGCGCGGCATTGGAAAAGACTGCGTCGAATTCGTTCTCAAACGCTAGCGATCTGGCGTCCATCATCCTCGCATCAATCCCGCGCAGGCGCGCGGCGGCAATCATGTTTGGAGAATTGTCGATGCCGACTACCTCGGCGCCGACCGCCGCCAGTTTTTCAGTGAGGATTCCATCTCCGCAACCCAGATCGAGAATGCGCTCACCGGGCTGCGGCTGGAGCAAATCCAACACAGGCTGCCCGAGTGCCGGCACGAAGTGAGCGTTAGCGGCATAGCCAGCCGCATTCCAATTCTGGGGGGACGGCGATTGGAACGAAAGGGTCATATCACGAAATTTTTAAGTGAAAATAATCCGGGCTTCTTTCAGCCCTACAAGCATCTACAGCACGCGCAATTCGTTACGCAGCTTATCCACCAACTTCTTGGCGATCTCCGCTGGCGAGCCTTCAATGTGCTCGGTCTTCTTCGTTTTCTGCGGCACGTAGAGGCGTTCAATCTTCTGCAAATTTTCGCCGATCGCCGACTGTACTTCGGCGAACGTCACTTTGCGCAGTGGCTTGTTCTTCGCTTGCTTGATGCCAATCAGCGTCGCATAGCGTAGCTTGTTGATGCCGGATTGTATCGTCAGCACAGCGGGCAAGGGCATCTCAACGAATTGAAAGAATCCCGCTTCCAGTTCGCGCTTTACCTTGATGCCGCCGTCCGTCTTTTCAATGTGCATAATGATGGTCGCATGCGGCCAGCCCAAAAGCTCGGCCAGAATGACGCCGGTTTGCGCGTAGCCGTAATCGTCCGATTGCAAGCCGGTGAAGATGAGATCGAACTGTTCGTCTTTAATAGCGGCGGCGAAGGCTTTCGCCGTATTGAAAGCGTCGAGGCCGACGAAGGCATTGTCCTCGAGATGGATGGCGCGGTCGGCACCCTTGGCGAGAGCTTCGCGCAGCACCTGTTGGGCGCGCGCCGGGCCGGAGGTGATGACCACGACCTCTCCGGTATGCTTCTCCTTCTGGCGCAACGCCTCTTCAAGAGCGAAAGCGTCGGGCTCGTTCACTTCATACGAAACGTCTTCGCGGATCCATGCGCCGGTTTCGTTGAGCTTGAGCGGTGCATCTTTCTGCGGCACCTGTTTCATGCAAACCAGGATTTTCAAAACATGACTCCTTGTCCCTGTAGCTCGGGCGTCTGATGGAAAACTTGTCAGTATAAATGAGCATTCAGCAATTAGCACTTGGCAATTAGCTAACGCGGCCTAACGGAAGGGTGAATGTTAAAGAGGAAAAGAAGGGCGAGGCCTGTGCGGCGCTTGTTGAGCGCCAAATGCTAATTGCTAATTGCCAACTGCTTAATCAGTAGGTGCCCCAAATCACTCAGTAAACACTACCGACTGCACCCCGGAAATCTCGAAGCGTTTGCGGCAACGCATATTCTTGCAGGCCATGAGATCGTCTTTGCGCAGCATGTAGGAGCGAGCTTTGGCGAAACGAGCGCGATCGCGCTCGTCGGCGCGGCCGCCGGGAAGCTGGCGTTTCTTGGTGCGCACTACCCAGGTGACGTCATATTCAGCGGGCTGGTGGCAGTGGGGACAGTTCAGCGTTGCAACTTTCCTCTCGGTACGTTCGTCGAAAAAATCGCGCTCTTCCATGATGGCTCTTTAATCGCTCGTCGTTCGCCGTCCAGAGTTCTTACTGTCCGGCGGTTAACTCAAAATGTATAGAACAATTATTACAGTTTTGCGGCAGACAATGCTATGGCAACATGTATGTTATGGCGCGCAAGAAGAAAGTGAAGCGGTTTCGAGCCGTGCAGGCCGTGAAAGAACTGGCTCGGGAACGCATGGGCGCGCCTCCTGCGGCGAAGGTAGTTCCTCACAAAAACAAAAAGGCGGAAAAGCACAGACCCACGCTGGAAAAGCTTCTAAATGAAGGTGAGTGAAGGCGCAAAGCCCTTGATAGTTCTGCGCTCTTCAGTTGAAGGTTGCCGTCACAGTGGTGTCGCTTTCCATTAGGAGAACGCAGTTTGAAGTTCCTGTGCAAGCCCCGGACCAGCCACCGAAGGTTGAGGGCGCAATCGGAGTAGCTGTCAGGGTAACCGTAGTACCAGATGGGAAACTGTCCACGCAGCTACCCGCCGTGCTTGCACAACTGAAACCTAAAGCAGAGGAGACGGTTCCAGTTCCACTGCCCAGGAAGCTTACAGTCAGGATAGGCTCCGAACCGCCAACGCTACCGGTTGTGTCGCATACGACGTCGGCGGTCATGTAGCCGGTCACGACTGCCCCAGAAGAGGACACGCCAGAGCCGTCGTGGTTCGTAGTCACAGTGGCGGAAACAAGCGTCCCGCCGCACGGGCCACCAGTCACGGTGATAAGTCCCGACGAGTTGACGGTAACCATTTGCGGTGTGTTCGAAGCCCAAGTTACCTGATTCGTTATGTCCTTCGTGACCGGAGGGTGAATGTAATTTCCCAATGCCCGCAGTTGCACCTGCGCGCCTGCAAGCGAGGATACTGGAGTGCTAGAAGTGCCGAAAGTTTCCGTTCCGGGCTGAACCGTGATCGACACCAACTCCTGAGGATCACCGCAACTGGAAACAACGAGCAGAGAGCTCGCGGTAGTGATAAGGGCGATAATGCTCAACCACTTCCGACTCATGAAAACTCCTGGGACCGGACAGTCGATTTTAAACGCGGGGCGCAATAGGGGAATGCGCCAATTTAGTCAATAATGGCCGAAAAAGCAATCGCTAAGAGCGCCGCTGGGGTATCTTCCGTTACCCCTTTACAGCCTCTGCTACCACCCTCATAAAATCGCGAATATCCTCTTCTGTGGTGTCGAACGAGCACATCCAGCGCACGATCGATTCCTCTTCCATCCACATATAGAAGAAGTAGTGCTGCTTGATTTTTTCGATGGCGTGGCGGGGGATCTGGGCGAAGACGCCGTTGGCTTCGACTTTCCAGACGACCTTGACTCCAGAGATGCAGCTCACTTCCTTTTCAAGCAGACGAGCCATGCGGTTGGCATGTTCGGCGCTGCGCCGCCAGAGGTCGTCGGTGAGCAGGGCTGCGAACTGTGCAGCGATGAATCGCATCTTCGACGCCAGTTGCATGCTTTGCTTCCGAAGATAGAGAAAGTCATGGCCAAGTTCAGGCTGGAAAAATACGACCGCTTCGCCGCCCAGAATTCCATTTTTGGTGCCACCGAAAGAGAGCACATCCACGCCCAGATCGCGGGTCGCCTGGCGTAGGTTCTGGCCGAGCGACGCGGCGGCGTTCGCGATTCGGGCTCCATCGACGTGCAGGAACATTTTATTTTCATGGGCGAACCGCGCCAGTGCTCGAATTTCTTCAGGCTGGTAGACCGTCCCCATCTCTGTAGATTGCGTAATAGAAATGACGCGCGGCTGCGAATGATGTTCGTCGCCAATGCCGTGGTAGGCGTGGCGGACAGCTTCCAGGCTTATCTTTCCGTTTTCCTGCGGCAAGGGAATCAGTTTGCAGCCAGTATGCTTCTCCGGCGCTCCACATTCGTCGGTATAGATGTGTGCATAGGAGCTGCACAGGACCGATTGAAACGACCGGGTTAGAGACTGCAGGCTAAGGACGTTCGCGCCAGTTCCGTTGAAAGTAAAAAAGACGGCAATATCCGGTCCGAAATGCTCTTCGAACTTCTCAACCGCCGAAAGGGTGTAAGGGTCGGCTCCGTAAGCGACGACGTGGCCCTGGTTGGCGCGGTTAATCGCTTCGAGAATCTCAGGATGGACGCCGGCATTGTTATCGCTGGCAAAGCTGCGCCTGGGATGAATAGGGAACTGCATGGGGAACAATTTATCAGAGTCAGACAGGTCGTGAGGGATACGGCGCTCCGGGTACCTCCTTTTGAATATGGGCTTTCCCTGATTTTCAAAATCTATGGATCCCAGAATCTATAGTTCTCAGAATCTCAACCTGATATCGGTCCAGGGCACTCGATCAAAAAAATTAGCGAGAGTGGCAATTTTATGCGCTCCGGTTCGCCTCTAACGATAAGGAAAGGAAAGTCAGTGCGCAGCTCCCAGAGAATTCGGCTTCAAATAATGCCGGAGAGCCGCCACGATACTGAATCTTTTCCTTGTTTTGCGCTATCAATAGTTGATAACCGCTAGGGCACCACCGACGTCAAACGATAAACAGAAATTCAGTGTTGTTGTTATTTTTGCGGAGAACACATGGCGAAACGATTCATTCTAGTGTTGGTCATCGTTGCCGCCCTCTTAGGGGGGCTGGGTTTTGTGAAATACCGCCAGGTCGAAACGGCCATCGCCATGGGCGCAAGCTTCGCACCGCCGCCTACAGCGGTTACGACTGTCGTCGCCAAACGCGAAACCTGGCCGACAACTTTAGAAGTGATCGGTACGGCGGCGGCGATTCAGGGTGTCACCGTGGGCGCCGATCTGCCCGGCACGGTCGATAAGATCCACTTCGAGTCAGGCCAGTCGGTAAAAGAGGGTGACATTTTAGTGGAGCTCGATATCCGGCAGGAAAAGGCCCAACTCGCCAATATCGAGGCCCAGCGCGATCTGGCGCGCATTCAATATGGGCGGTCGGAGGAACTGGTGAAAGCCGGCGTCATCTCCAAGTCGGAGTATGACAATGCCGCCTCCCAGCAAAAGGCTACCGAAGCGCAGGTGGGCGAGATCAAGGCCTCTATCGCCCGCAAGACGATTCATGCCCCGTTCTCGGGAATCCTCGGGATTCGCCAGATCAGCTTGGGCCAATACCTGGCTGCTGGCCAGGCGATTGTTTCGCTGCAGGCACTGAATCCGATCTACGTCAATTTCGGCGTGCCACAGCAAGATACGCCCAAGATGTCGATTGGCCGCGGTCTGCGGGTTACGACCACCGATCTTCCGGGGGTGGTATTCAACGGCAAGATCACCGCGCTCGACTCGGTGATTAACGAACAAACCCGCAATATACAAGTGCAGGCGACCTTTCAGAATCAGGCTGGCAGGTTGCGTCCGGGAATGTACGTGCAGGTGGAATTGCCGCTCGGCAAGCCACGCGACGTGATTCCGCTGCCTGCCTCCGCCATCAACTACGCGCCTTACGGCGATTCGGTCTACGTCGTAACTGAGATGACGGATCAGAAGGGCAACAAGTATAAGGGCGTGAAGCAGCAAGTGGTAAAGATCGAGGGCAGCCGCGGTGATCAGGTTGCGATCATTTCCGGGATCAATCCCGGAGATGAAATCGTGAGCGCAGGAGTGTTCCGGCTGCGGAATGCCGCCCCGGTTCTGGTCAACAACAGCGTGCAGCCGGGAAACAATCCGAATCCGAAACCGGATGAGAGCTAGGAAGTCGTTGGCCGGTAGTCGCTAGCTTCACATTAGCGGCGTGCAACAAGCCTTTCGACCGAGGGCGAACGACCGACGCCCAACGATGAGCATTACAAGATATATCGTAGAGTTCCAAGCCCTAGGAGTCCGCATGAAGTTTACTGATCTTTTCGTAAAGCGTCCGGTGCTGGCAATTGTGGTCAACCTTGTCATCATCATTGCCGGTCTGTATGCAATTCGATCTTTGAGTGTTCGGCAATATCCGCGCAGCGATACCTCGGTGATCTCGGTCTCGACCGTGTATGTGGGCGCCAACGCTGACTTAGTCCGCGGTTACATCACCACTCCTCTGGAACGCGTGATCGCCAGCGCCGACGGCATCGACTACATGGAGTCGGCCAGCGCACAAGGTTTGAGCACGATCACGGTTCACCTGAAGCTGAATTACGACACCACGGCAGCCCTCACGCAGGTACAAGCCAAGGTGCAGCAGGTGAAGAATGATCTGCCGCCGGAAGCGCAGGTTCCAGTCATCGACCTGGAAACGGCGGATCAACAATTCGCCGCTATGTATATCGGGTTTGCCTCTAGCAACTTAGACCAAAATCAGATCACCGATTATCTGACCCGCGTTGTTCAGCCCAAGCTGAGCGCCATTAGTGGAGTGCAGCGCGCCGACATCCTAGGCAATCGCACCTTCGCCATGCGCATTTGGCTGAAGCCCGAAGAGATGGCTGCGCGCGGCATTTCTCCCTCGGACGTAAATGACGCGCTGGCCAAGAACAATTATTTGTCGGCGCTTGGAACTACCAAGGGCTCGATGGTCTCGGTGAATCTGGTTGCCAACACAGACCTACGCACGCCGGACGAATTTAAACAGATGATCGTGAGGCAGGCAAATGGTGTGGTCGTTCGCCTAGGCGAAATCGCCGACGTTCAGCTGGGCGCAGAGAACTACGATCAGGATGTAAAGTTCAACGGCGAAACCGCAACCTTCGTTGGCATATGGACCTTGCCTACCGCGAACTCGTTAGCAGTGATTCAAGATGTGCGGAAAGCTCTTCCCGCCATCCAGGCGCAGTTGCCTACTGGGATGAAGTTGGGCATCCCATACGATTCCACGGAGTACATTCAAGACGCGATCAATGAGGTGCTGCACACCCTCACGGAAACGCTGCTGATCGTTGTTGTCGTGATCTTCCTATTCCTTGGTTCGTTCCGGTCCGTGCTGATTCCGGTCATCGCGATTCCGGTCTCGCTGATCGGCGCGGTCTTCTTGATGTTGATCTTCGGGTTCACCATCAACCTGTTGACTTTGCTCGCGATCGTGCTCTCGGTCGGCCTAGTCGTGGATGACGCCATCGTCATGGTGGAAAACGTTGAACGCCATTTACAGATGGGCAAAACTCCGTTTAAGGCGGCGGAAGATGCGGCGCGCGAACTGGTCGGCCCCATCATCGCCATGACGATCACGCTTGCGGCGGTCTACGCGCCCATCGGAATCCAGGGCGGATTAACCGGCTCCCTCTTCCGCGAATTCGCCTTCACGCTAGCCGGCGCAGTGGTGGTTTCCGGAGTGGTGGCACTGACGCTCTCGCCCATGATGGGATCGAAGTTGTTGCGCTCCGGCGATTCGGAGAAGGGATTTGCCGGCATCATCAACCGCGGTTTCGAGCGCGTGCGAAACCTTTACACCAATCTTCTTACGGGCACTTTGCAGTATCGACCGGTGGTTCTCACCCTCTGGATTATCGTCGCCGCGCTCATGGTTCCTTTCTATATATTCTCGCAGCATGAACTCGCTCCTTCCGAGGACCAAGGAGTGGTTTTCGGGGTGATTCAATCTTCGGCCAATGCCACGCTCGATCAGACCAACTTATTCACCGAGAAGGTGTATGACGTTTACCACTCGTTTCCTGAGACCCAGAGTATCTTTGAACTGACGAACGCCGGCGGTGGCTTCGCCGGCATGGTCACAAAACCTTGGAGCCAGCGCACAAAGACCACGGAACAACTCCTAGTGGAGTCCGCAGGACAACTCTCGAAAATTTCTGGCATTCGTGTCATTCCGCTAACTCCCCCACCGCTTCCGGGAGGCGGCAATTTCCCGGTGGATTTCGCGATTGTCTCGGCAGCCGAACCAGAACAAATAAGCCAACTCGCCGAGAAAATTGTTCAAAAGGCCATGGCCAGCGGAAAGTTCATCTTTCTCGATACCGATGTGAAGTTCGACCAGCCGCAGACCCAAGTCGTCTTTGACCGCGACAAGCTGCGCTCGCAAGGCGTGGACCTGAGTCAGGCCGGCGCGGATCTTTCCACCATGCTCGGCGGCAATTACGTCAACCGCTTCAACATCCAGGGACGCAGTTACAAAGTGATTCCGCAGGTGGAGCGCGCTCAGCGCCTCACGGCCGATCAGCTCAATAACATCTACGTAAAAGGAAACGCTAACCAACTGGTGCCGCTTTCGACCTTCGCCACTCTGAAGACGACGACTGAGCCGCGATCGCTGAATAAATTTCAGCAGTTGAATGCGATTCGCATCCAGGGCGTGATTCCGCCCAACGTTCCGCTCGATCAGGCTCTGACGTTTTTGGAAGACACGGCAAAGCAAGTATTGCCCCAAGGTTTCACGGTCGACTACGCGGGCGAGTCTCGTCAGCTGCGCGTGGAGGGCAGCAAGTTTCTGGGGACGTTCCTGCTCTCAGCGATCCTGATTTATCTCGTGCTCGCGGCGCAGTTCGAGAGCTTCCGTGATCCGTTCATCATTCTCGCGGGTTCGGTGCCCCTGGCCATGTCCGGCTCGCTGATGTTCTCGTTCCTCGGGTTCACGACGCTGAATATCTATAGTCAGGTTGGCTTGATTACACTTGTCGGCCTAATTTCAAAGAACGGAATTCTGATCGTGGAATTCGCCAACCACTTGCAGGAGACCGGCGTCACGAAGCTGCAGGCCATCATCGGTGCAGCCAGCACTCGGCTCCGGCCAATCCTGATGACCACTGCTGCCACCGTCTTTGGTCACTTCCCCCTCGTGTTCGCAAGAGGGCCCGGCGCTGGAGCGCGAAACAGCATCGGCATCATGCTGGTCAGCGGCATGATCATCGGTACGGCCTTCACGTTGTTTATCGTGCCCTCGATTTACATGCTCGTGGCGAAGACTCACACCACGATCAGGGACGATGATGAAGATCAAATCAATGTGACCGAGTCGAAAAGAGGCGAACTGCTGGCGGCAAGGTAAGCCTGATCAGCGATTGGAACAGAAATCCCAGCGCGCCTTTCTACAAGGCGCGCTTTTTATTTTTCTGAGCCGCATTCTTCTTCGCTTTCGTCTTGCGTGCTGCGCGCCGTAGTTTCGCAATCCATTCCTTCGAATACATGGTGCCGCGGCATTTGGGCGATCCACAGTGGCATGGCGCTGGGTCTTCATCGTCGTAGAGGTTGTAATCCCAGAGCAGTTCTTCTCCGGCGGCGATATCGCGTATCGCCACGATCCACACCCGATTCTTGATTTCATCGACCTCGCAGTTGGGATTGCAAGAGTGGTTCAAGTACGCCCCGATGCCTTCGCCATCGATGACGGTCTTGCCGTCGTCCAAGCCGTAGAGATAAGTGCGGGGCGCGCCCGTGTACAGCCGGTCGGCCTCTTCCGGGCTAATGCGCGGGCCAACATACTCGACGACGCGGGCGCCCTTGCGAATGGGCGCGTTTGTGAAGACACCAACGGAATGAATACGTGAAGGACGAACCGCAAGAGGCATGAACTAATTTCGCATGGTTGAGAGGTTTGAAGGAAGACGAAAAATTTCGATAAGTCTCTGCTGTCCGATCTGCAATCTACGGATGAAGATGCCCCCCGGTTCCGTTTTTTCCACGGAGATCCGTGCGGGATAAGGCTTTTGGGCTGGCAGACCGCGAAAAAATCCGCTTCACAATCGCCCGCGCGTGGTAGACTTTCAGACCTTCACGCCGCTGAAAGATTTGTTGAGCGTCGCAACCCCAGGGAGAAACAATCATGAGAAAGACGGGAAAATTTGTTGGAATAGCAACGGTGCTGATCGTGTTCGGAACGCTCTTCAGCGCGACCGCGCAAACCGCAACCAGTGCCGACACTTCCACAGCCGCTCCAGAGGCTTATTGCACCAGCACGGGTGGAGTGGTGGAGAGCCGCATTCCGGTATACGGCACCAATGGTCCGATCGGGAGCTGGCTGCCGCTCGAGAACAGTCGAAATTTCTGCCAGTACACTTCGTCCTCGGATGGCTCGCGGATTCACGTTCTGATTCAGACTCTGTTCACCCAGAAGCCTACGCTTGCCGCGTTGGCCTATTACGCGGAAGTTGCCTGGAATGGGCAAGGAGAAGGCAATCCCGGGTCGCTTTATTGCACGCAACTGGGCGGGTCGGATCTTTTCGGCGGGATCAGTGCCGCTGGAGGAGGATGGGTCGAATTACGCACCACCGATGAAGTACTGGAAGCCTGCATCTTTCCTGACATGTCAACCATCGACTCGTGGGGATTGCTCTACCACTCCGCAGGCATCATCCGCGGCACCGATTTATCCACGGTTCTGAAATATCCAAACCCGTATCCCAAGACGAAAAAGAGCGAATAATTGGCAGCCAAAACCACGGTTGAGCTTACGAAAAAGCGCCGCTGCCTAGCAGGGTGGTGTCATACTTCTCGAAAATTTCGTGTCGAACTTTACTCCCTACGGGTCATACACCGAACTGCCGTAGCCTTGTTTGCGGGCGGAATCCTGTAAGTCTTCCAAGCGTCGTTTTTCCTCTTCCAGTTGAGATTGCATCGATTCTACTCGCTGCTGCTTCTCCCGCTGGCGTTCGTTCCAGCCTACGCAGTTGGCCGCACAGTTCGCGGGAGCGAAGCGGATCGACTCGCTCAGCTCGTCAACCTGCCGTTGAAGCGTTGCAATCTGATTTTTCTGCGCAATGATCTGCGACTTCCAATGCTCAGCGGGTTGTTTGGGCTCGTTTTGAGCAGCGGGCAGCGCGTCGTGGTTCCCTTTGCCCGCCGCGCGTGCTGACTGCGGCTCCGTGCGGGAGGGCATTTCTTCATTCGTAACGATCTTGGAAGTTTTTGGGTCTTTACCCGGTGCGGCTTTCGATTGCTCCTTTTGCTGGCGCTGCTGACGCGCGAAGTCACCGAGAGATGGCGAATCCTGCGCCCATACAGCAATGGAGGAAGCCGTCACTGCCGACAAAATCAGAATAAGCCTGCACAAGCTGCGCATGACAATCCTCTGTCCGGTCTAGGCACTTGCTGCAAGAGCGAGGGCCGTTTCAAAATGCTATCCGCAACAGTTGACTGATCCAGCATTACGAACGGGCAGTGTACGAGCGAGGCAAGGAGAATAAATGAAACAATCTGTCAGCGCGGTATTAGAGAAGAAATTCGCACGATCGCACGAAAGAGTATGTTGCTATAGCGACTGGGATGCGCCAATGCTCGAAAGTCTGCTGCCTGTGATCGCGGGAACGATCTGAATTTGAACCAGTCGTACCACTGAGCGGCTTTCCTTCTTCGCTAGTAGATTGGCGGAAGGAATGCCTGTGCGTGCGTAGGACTTCTCGCAGTCGGCGGTGGAGGGGCCTCGCATGTTTCCTTCCATGAACGCCAGGCCTGGGCAGCGAGTGCAGGTCGAGCCATGGGCGCACTGGGAACAACTGGACATATCCCGCAGGCGAATCGAGCGGACTTCCTTCAACTTCTCAGAGTTGCGCCAGATGTCGATGAACCGCTGCTGCCGCACGTTGCCGCAGGACAAAGGAAATTGCACGCAGGGATAAAACTCGCCGTAGGGAGAAACGTAGCAGGCGGTGTGGCCGGCGCTGCACGGCAAAGAATCCATACTCTCCGCAGAGTGTGCCTGTCCATTCTGGCCCTGCCGAACGGGTGGCGGCGTGCAAAACTCCTCGGCGTTACCGACGAGCAGTTCATCGCGAAAGAGCCGGCGCAGAGCGGTCTCGCCCGCGTTCAAATCCAGAATCGAGCGGTCACCGTCCATCTTCGGCGTGATGGTCGGATCGAGCGTGTATTCGGCGCCAAGTTCATCGGCCAGTGCACGTACGCCGTGATAGTCCTGCATGTTCTCCGTCATTAACACGTTGGCGAGGATGACCTTTAGACCCTGCGATTTTAGAAATCGAATCGCGTCGATTGACCTGCGCAGCGAGCCCGGAACCTTGGTGATCGCGTCGTGCACCTCGGGCCGGTGCGAATAAATGCTGATTTGAATCGATTCCACGCCGAGATCGCGCAGACGTGCCGCGTGTGCTTCGCGAATCAGAACCGCATTGGTCTTGAGCTTGATGCAGAAGGTAAGAGAGCGGGCGCACTCGAGAATTTCAAAGAAGTCTTTGCGCAAAAATATCTCGCCGCCGCTGAAGGTAAGAATGAAAACTCCGGCTTCGGCCATCTCCTTGAGAAGATGTTTGATCTCCGCCGTCGTCATCTCTCCGTGATCGTCGTGATCGAGGTAGCAGTGCACGCACTGCTCGTTGCAACGGTAAGTGAGATCGAGTTGCGCGCTGAAGGGAACGCCCAGTTGCAGAGCGCGTTCTCCCATCTCCCGCAGCAGAGCGCTCATCGCGTCACCTGTAGCGGCGCATCCGGCTTGGGGTTCGCTTCCTGAGTAATCGGTTGTCCTGAAATCGGTTCTTCCGAAATGAGCAGAATGCCATGGTTGGCTAAATCTTCGGCCAGCGCTTCGGCATCGCGCAAGGCTTCCTCGGGCTGCACTTCGAACTCACTGCAGATGCGGCGTTCCACAATTTCTTCGAGCGGCGTCGCGCCATCGGCGGCCTGCCAGAGAACAGTCGCGGTCGGATTCAGCGTGAACAGTGTCGAACCCTGGCCCGACATCACCAGCATTTCTTCCCCTAGCATGCGGGCTGCGATACGCGGACTGCGCGCGATATAAATTTTCTTATTCATACTTAGGAATCACGAGTCATTCTTCAACTCTTTATTCTTTACCCGATCATCTCCCACACTCGCGTATCCGGCACGAAAGTCAGCCGGTACACCGGAACTTGATCGGCGAAGTCGCACGCAGCCTGAAACGCGCAGTGAACCATCTCCTGATCCTCGGCAAAGAAAAGCATGTTGGCCAGAAGACCGCGCCCAGCGTCCGCCGCGGTCACCGGGTCGATCCGATTTTCACGGCCTTGCGCCAGAAGATAGAGCGCGCCGATCGGCGCAGAAACATTCTCGCCAAGCTTCGCCAGTTCGCCGGTGAAGGGCGTGCCGAACGCCACGTAGCCTTCATCGAGTTTGCGAACATATGAGATCTCATCGGTAAGCAACGTGGCATCGGCAGGCGCAAGCCGCGAAATGGTTGTCTTCCCAGCGCCCGAAACACCGGCAAACAGAAAAGCTTTCCCATTGCAAATGGCGCTGGCGGCGTGCAAAAGAAATCCGCCTTGCTTGGCCAGCACCAGCGTATGCACAATGCGCAGCACCGCATCGATGGAATATGGATTCGCGGTCTGGCGAATGCTGCCGTACCGCGTCGCCGGGTCCCACTCGGCGTGGAAATCCCCGCGCTGCAACAACCATCGGCCTGCATGGTGGCTCACACGAGCCTCCTCGGATGTAAAGCCGGACATTGGCGGGCCGAGGTCCACATCAAAATCGTACTCGGCGAATTCCTCCGTACTGACAAAATCGGCATACCGTTTCTCGAGCAGTTCGAGAAAATCGGCGTCAACGGTGTTCACCCTAACGGAGACACCGCCAATCGTGATCACGACACTATAGCGTTCGATTTGGGTGGCTAGTCCTGGCACGGCTGATCCCGACGAGGAGGAACGGTCTCTGGTGTGTGCACCTTTTGCTGAAGATAAACAAGCGCGCGAGCTGCAGGCTCGGAGCGTTGCACAACCTTCGCGACAAGCTTTTCGACGACACCCAGCTTCGTTGGCACGGTGATTAACTTCCCTGCGCGGATCAGATAAGCCACCCGGCCCAACAACTCGTTCGCGACTACAGGCCGGTCTGGTCCGGGCATGCCATCTCCACGGGTAATCCATTTCGGACATTCCGCATCGACGACCGTTGACACCAGGCGATGCGCGCACAGTCTTCCTCCACGCCCGACGAGCACGACGTCTCCAACCACAACGTTATTCGGGTGGACGCGCTCCACCACCAATGTGTCCCCGGGAAAAATTGCGGGCAGCATGCTCCAGCCAGTCGCCGTGAAACGAAGTTCGCCGAACGACCGGAGGACATCACCCGCGAGCTCACATTTCAACGCTGCTAGGTCGTCTGCGGAAGCGTCCGGAGAGTGGGTGATGGCGCGCTGCCTCATGATGCGCTAAGGGTTCCCAGCTTGCAGGTAATCGTTGTGCCAGTCTTGGTGCAGGTAAGCGCCGAGGTTACAAAAACTTGTTCGTAGCGAAACCCAGGCTTCTGATAAGGCTTCTTTGTGGCGCCAGCGGAGCGCGCCTTATCACCTGATGAATTGCTGGACGACTCAATCGTAGACATTTCAATAAACTCCCTTACTGTAGTGCCGACTGCGAGGACTGCACGGCGCAACCACCCGTACCTGACGTCCCGCATGTCTGGTTTCCAAGAGTCGAGAAGTATACCTGAGAGGCTCCGGCTAGTGTGCCTGAGCCTACGGTGTTGTCGATAATCGTTCCGCTAGCTCCGCCGGAGGAAGCCAGGGCATGCGTCGCAACAGCGCCGATGTTCGTCCACGCCGCCGTGCCATCATGCGTCACAACTCCAGCGATGGTGCTCCAGGTGGGCGTGCTTGCGCCAGATTTGCCGGTGGTCGTTACCAGTTCCACATTTCCGTTGCTGTCGAGGATTTTTGTATTGATGGCATACGTATGGTTTACCTTCCACGCTGCAAGCGTAGCTGCGGAGAGCGCTCCCTGGTCCAGCCAATGAACAGTGCCGTCCGTGGTCGCGGCCCCAACAACCTTGCTCCAAGTCGGCACCGCTGCGCCCGATGTGCCGGCAACGCTCACCACTTGAATATCTAAATTGCTATCGAGAACTTCCTGGCCCACCGTATAGC
>JBAPOI010001021.1:0-2003 GCA_049279555.1 Candidatus Sulfotelmatobacter sp. | reverse complement strand
GCCGACTTCTGGACCGAGTAGCCTCCGGTTAGCCGGTCGTTCGCAACTGGCTGGTTATGTCTGGCAGCCAACGCGCTGGAAGAATAATGAGGTTTGGGTGGAGATATTGCTCGGGTTGGAAAGAGACAAGTTGCAGATGGAGTTCCGAAAGCCTTTCAAATCTCTTTGGTTTCGCAGTGTCTTAACCACTCGCACAGGGATCTAGCCATCTGGCTGTATAACTCGATGTGCCCACACTCCTCGCACACTGCCACGGAGACCGGCGTCGAGTACCTCGGTCCGTTCGGATCCGACGAACGAACAAAGTCCAACTCCAGGATGCCTTTCACTCCTCCGGAATGCTCACACTTTTGCTGAGCCACTCCCATCCCCCAGACGGGTTGGAATTGTGTTACTACTCGCAATACCAACCACGTGTCCTGTGCGCGGTGCGGATGCAAAGACGCTGACCCGCGACACGGCTCCTGACGTTACACCCGAATTCGCAATTGTCAAGAGTCGGTAGGGCAAAGAGCACGAATGTTGCGATTTGCAACATTTCGGGCCGAGACTCGTTAACAATTTCCCTATATCCAAGGTTGTGATGTAGACTCTCGTGCGCACCAGTGCGGGCCTCAGTTAGGAATTCTACGCCGGCAATTTAGCGAGCCGTTCGCGCTCGAAGTTCGGGCAACCGAAATCCGGCGAAAGGAGATCTTGTGCTCGTCTCCCCTAGCCCGATAATGGCCGGCTCCTACGACTACGGCGAGGTGGCGCGCTCAGTATTGATAGCCATCGCCGCGTCCTATGCCGCGCTCGACCTTACGGGACGCGTAACCGCCGCACGCGGCCGGATTCGTTCAGCATGGCTGAGCGGTGGCGCGGTTGCGATGGGCCTCGGCATCTGGGCGATGCATTTCAAGGGGATGTTGGCCTTCTACCTGCCGGTGCCCGTCGAATATCACTGGCCGACAGTTCTAGCCTCGCTCTTGGTGGCCATCTTCGCCTCCGCCTTCGGGCTGTATGTAGCGAGCCGCCAGAAGATGGGCTGGCGTGAAGCCTTGACCGGCAGCGTCATTATGGGCGCCGGCATCGCGGGCCTTCACTACAGCTCCATGGCCGCAATGCGATTGCCCGCCATTACCCGATATTCCCCGCTTCTGGTTACGGCTTCCATCTTGCTCGCAGCCTTGTTTTGTCTAATTGCACTGTTGCTCTCGTTCGATCTGCGAGAGGAGACAAGATGGAGTGTTCCGCGAAGGCTTGGCAGCGCCATCGTGATGGGAGCCGCTGTCTCTGCGATGCATTACACCGGAATGGCTGCCGCAAATTTCATCCCCGCTCCGCCTCCGAATCTTACCCATGCTGTGAGCATTTCTGCATTAGGCGACAATGCAATCGGTATTGTCACCCTAATCGTGATCGCGGCTGCCATGGTGACATCGTCTGTGGACAGACGCGCGACTGAGGAATTCCAGCGGCTCAACCAGGACCTGGAGAGTCGCGTCGCCGCGCGCACCTCACAGCTTGAAGCGGTTAACCAAACGCTGAGGAAGGAAATCGCTGAGCGCGAGCGCGCCGAAATGGCCTTGCAAGAGACGCAGCGGGATTTGGCTCACGTTACCCGTGTGCTGGCAATGGGAGAACTGGTCGCCTCTATCGCTCACGAGATCAACCAGCCCCTCACCGGAATCGTTACCAACGCGAATTTCTGTTTGCGGCAACTAGCCGGTTCTACAAGTCCGGATCTTGATCAGCTGCGAGAGGCCATTGGCGAAGTTGTAAATGACGGTACGCGTGTCAGCGAAGTAATTTCGCGTATTCGCGCGTTGCTGAAAAAAGATGCTTCCGCCAGGGTTGAACTGGATATAAATGAAATCGTTAAGGAAGCCTTGGTTTTGGTTCGTAGTGAAGTAACTCGAAGTCGCGTTTCCCTGCGCGCCGATCTCGCTCCCGATTTGCCACCCGTCTCCGGCGACCGGGTGCAGTTGCAGCAGGTCGTGATCAACCTGATCATGAACGCC
>JBAPOI010001020.1:0-4694 GCA_049279555.1 Candidatus Sulfotelmatobacter sp. | reverse complement strand
GCCTAGAGACATCGCGGATGTATGCTGCCGTGTCATTCTCGTTTGCTGGCGCATATTTGTTGATGATGCCAGAGATCGTGTCGATGCTGTCTCGTCCCTGGTAGATCAAAAGCTGGCGCGCAATGGCGCTAATGCCTGCTTCATCGGATGGAAAACTCGCAAAGCCTGTCGATTGTCCCGGCAGCCGCATGCCACCTGGATTGTGCCGCCCTTTGTTTTCCCATGGTCCTTCAAAAATCTGCGACCAGATCGACTTGCCGCCAGCCCGTTCTTGTCTCAGTTCGGACGGCGTCTTTAATCCATAGGCGTGCGTGTCGTTGGCGCGCTCTTTCGCTCGATCTGATCCGAACGCTCCAGCAATCCACGTGACTGCCTGACCCAAGAGAGAAGCGAGCGTGCCGATGTCCTCTGCGAACTTCTTAACGCTGTCGTCGAACTCTGGAGTACCAAGATAGGTTGCGAACTTCTCCAGCGACTCTGAAATCTGTTCTATCCAATGCTTGTCGTTTGCCGCCTTGAGGAATGCAGCGACAACTCCTGTGACACTGTTTGAAAGTTCGCCCAATGGCCCAGCAAGAGGTTCGAGTCCTTTAACAAAGACCGTCCAAATTGAAGTCTTGGCATCTTGGAGGACTGTATCTAAATCCTGGTACGATTTTGTTGTCTTATCCGATAGGTCGTACTTTTTCGTTCCTTCTATGAAGCCTCTCTCGACTTCGCCGCGTTCAGCCGGTTTTGCCGAGAGATATTTTATGATGTCAGACGTTGGGAGTAGTGATGATAGACCCAAAGCGTCGGCATGTGTTCCCAAAAATTGATCATTGGGACCGCCTGGAAATAACCCCGGAAGGGCCTGGAGTAGTCGCCTAGTTGCTTGAACGGGATCAGTTCCAGGATTTCCCCTGAGCGCGTAAACGAGCCCTGGATAGCCTGGGGCTCTCGGATCATGCAGCGCCGCAGAGACGTTCCCTAGGACTCCCTCTGGGTTTGATACGAACCGGCCATAATTGACACCAAAGGCCCCCACTTCACCGACAGGCGCGTTAATACCCGAGGCAAACTGCCTAGTTCGAGCGACGCTGCTTGCCAAAGCATCAAGGCCGAATAGGCCACCAATGCCCAGTAGGCCCGTAAAGCCGCTCCAGCGAAGCAGGGAGCGCGTTGCGCTCTCGATGCTGGTCGCGGCGGACTTGGTAAACTGCGCCATCCTGCCCCAAGCGGAGGCTGCCTGATTGGCTTGCGCGGCCATGGCCTGCTGGACGCTCTGCATCCGCCCCATGATCTGTTGCTGGGTGAGCATTGCCGCAACGATGCCCTGATTAGCCTTGGCAATGGTGGCTGCCTGTCCGGCCGCGTTCTTCCAATGCGCGGGCATCTTCTGCAATGCAGCCTGATACTTGCCGAATAGATCGAGGTACTGCTTGAAAGCAGTTTGATCGATGTCGATCTGGACGACAGATTTTACAGCCACGGATTATGTCCCTGCGAGGCAAGGAATCGGTCAAGCCGGGCGAGAATATCACGCTGACGCCACTCGTGCGCCGAATGAAACCGGAAATCGGGATCGTAGCTCTGCATGAACTCGGAGAAGCCGATCTCCGATGCCCACGTCAATACGGCATGGACGACGGTGTCGCCTTCTCGCCAGAAGTCTCGGCCTTTGTCGAGGTCGGCAAAGAACGGGCGAACTCCGTACAGTTCGATGATGTAGTTTGCACAGCCCACAGAGTCGAGAGAATGGACAACATTGGCTCCATCTCCGCTCTGCGCACCATGGCTGAGACTAAGATAAAAAAAACCAGAATATTTTCGACCTCCGTCAACTCGTCGTCGTCGAGCTTGTTCTGCTGGATCGCGTCCTGATAAGGCAGCGTCATCCAGCCGTTCGGCCCCGGCATGACAATGTTCGTGAGCCGATGGATTTCAGCGATCAGTCCGGCCTCAACGCCGTTCGGCCCATCCCAGGCGCGCATCTCGATTGCCTTGTCCTTCAACAGAAGCGCGGCGATCTTTGGAGCGCTGAACGCCGTGTAGTTCTGCGCCATCATCGCCCCATAGGTCTGGGCGATGACCTTGAAGAACATCTCAAACGTGGGGCGACTGATCGGTGTGGAGTGGACGTAGATTTC
Organism: Candidatus Sulfotelmatobacter sp.; assembly: GCA_049279555.1. Lineage (GTDB taxonomy): Bacteria > Acidobacteriota > Terriglobia > Terriglobales > Acidobacteriaceae > Sulfotelmatobacter. The sequence goes on along the minus strand of JBAPOI010001020.1, from coordinate 2,565 downwards.
GCCTGTGTCCCTCGTCAGCGGGATGACGAGGTTTAGCTTCCGGTCGATGTTCATTGGCGAAACTCCGTGACACTATTTGGCACAATATGGCACTGACAGAAAGTGTGTCAGGAATTATACAATGCAGAATTGATGGAATAATATCCTTCAACTGTCGCAAGATAATCTGGCGTGTCGCCCGCAAAGCTCAGTTCATCAATGCTGATGATAGAGCAGTTCGAGATTGTGAAGGATTGGAGTGTGGACGTATCAGTGCGAACGATCACATCGCCGATGTTCGCATTGGTGAGCAACTGTTGCTCGTAGGCATTGGCGAGCGCCTGCGACTTAAGCAGATTTATGTGAGCCGCCATCTTGTAGTACGGCTCACCAGAAGGAACGATGCCGGTTAGGCTGTCGAGATTTTCAACAGCGCGACCTTCGCGCGTAAGCCGGATGCTGCGGCGACCGAGGAATGATGCCGTCACGTTGAGTTGTGGAAAGTTGACCACAGTCAAGGACGTGCGTAGCCGATTCAACACTCCTTGAGGAACGGCTGTATTTGGCGCGGCCATTGGTCAGGCTCCTTATGCCGCAGCGGCGAATTGAACCGCCGTCAAATTGATGGTGATCTGTTGGAACCCGGTCTGCGGCGTGAACGCGACAGAGAGACCGCCATACTTGCCCGCCGCATAGTTCGATGGGTTGGCAGCGACGTAGGTGGCGAACGGCACAGCGTTGACGACAGCCTGTCCGGCATACACGCCGCTCGCGACATTCTGCGCAAACGTCGTCGGATCGAGTTCGACCAACGTGAGCGCGCCGAGGATCAATCCAGCGCCGATGCCGTTTTTGACTGTGGAAGCAACCACGCTTTGCAGCGTCGTGATGCCATTCTGATTGTACCAGAGGGGGCTGATCGGATTGTTCGATCCGTTGATGACGGCATTCGAGATCGCCTGATCGCAATTCAGTTGCAGCCAATCGATGGAGTACCAGTAATTGAACTGGTTGCCGTCCATCGTGCGGCCGAAGAACAGGCATGACGTGCTGATGCCGCCTTCCGCTCCGGTGCCAATGTAGTTGATGTTGTCGTTCGCGAGCGTGGTCAGAAGCGAACTGTTGCCCTTGAGAGGAAACGGCGTGTCGCCAAACATGAAGGCGAACGAAAGTGGTGTGACGCGGTTGGCGCTCGACGGGTTCCAATTCAGGACCGTCCAGAACGCATCCGCGATGCTGAACTCGTTCGCTCCGATCCCGGCCGACGTGCCGGTGGACGCAACCAGCGTACCAAGCCCGCTCTCTGCACCAAGAGCCGCGAGCGGCGTGGCGATGAGTGTAGTGCCAGTCGTGCCCTCTTGCGCCTGGAACCAGCCGTTATAGCCCGCAGGCGTCATGCCGCTGATCTGGAACCACTGGCCGACAGCGACGCCGTGATTAGTCGTTGTCGTCCAGGACGCGAATGGCGCGGTGTATGAGGCGGCCGAGATCACGTTGGCTGGCCATGCCCCATAAGCCGGAGCCTCGACCAGCACGAGTGCACACTTCATCGCGGCGGTGAAGTTGCTGTAGTTCTGCAACGTCGCCGTGGTGAAGAAGTACGTCTTGCTCGTAACCTCCTCGAAGCTGGCGAGCATTGTCAGGTAAGTCGATTCCGCCGCCCATGTGCGTGGCACCAGATAGGCGTAAAACTCCTGCGCATTGTTGTTGATGAAATTGGTGAGCGTCGTGACGCCCTGCGCCGGGCTGCCCTCTCCAAGCTCCAGCACATACACGCCAAGCTGCGATCCCATCCCGAAGAATGTCGTCGCCATCTCGGTGAGTTCGGCGACATCTTCGAGCGTGTAGGAGCCCGGAATCGAGGCCGAGCCCGGATTGGCTTCGATGGGGTAGGTGAACGTGGACGCGCCGGTCGATGTCGCGAGGAACGTGCCGTTATATCCCGCCGCGACCGCGCCGGAGATCGTGACATCGAATGTATTGCTGGTCGGAATGCCGTGCGGCGCAGTCGTCGTGGCCGTCACTACTTGCGACGTATAGCTCAGTGACGTGAGCGCCGCCGCACCATTGAGAATGCTGGTGAGATCGGAAATCTGCGTGAGGAGCTTGGTGCCCTGCGCCGCGAGCGTGGTTGCACCCTGCGAGATCAGCGCGCCGGTCTGCTGCAACGTCAATGGTGTCGGAGCGACCTGGATGTTTGCATCGACGACAGTGATCGGATTCGTCATGGGTTTTCCTATGCGGCTACGTGATAACGCCAGCCGTGCGAGCCGAGATACGCTGCCGTAAACGCCATGCGCTTACCATCCCGATTGAGCGGCATCCATGCCTTGTCGGCCGGGATGTAGGAAAACATGATCGGTGGGTGCCCTCCGGGCGGAAGTAGGAGATGCTTCGATCCTGCCGCAGACCCTTGGGGCGCTTCGCACTTGCCGTCAAGGTGCCCTTTGACCAGATATGGATGCGGCTTCTTGAACCGGCCCCGGTCGTGGAGCTTCTGCATCGTCTCGCCATACTCGAAGTATCCTGCAAATGGGCGGAACTGATGAGCGACCGCCGCCGTCTTGGCTCTGTCGCGGCTCGACT
>JBAPOI010001019.1:0-2374 GCA_049279555.1 Candidatus Sulfotelmatobacter sp. | reverse complement strand
CGGCGGTCGCGCGGGTCTTGGCGCGACCATGGCGCAAGCTTCGCTCGCAGCGATGAACAACGAGCAGTACTTACTTGCAGGTTCCCGTATCGGCAAGGGCGGCAAGCTCGAACTAGACATGGACGCGTATCGCCGAGCGCAGGGCATGAGCTTCGCCGATGTCCAGCGGACCGCGGCCGACAAGCTTAGGGAGATGCAGGCGCACGGCATTTTCGACTGGAACACGCGAAAACAAGAACTGAAGGATCAAATTGCCCAAGGACTAAGACCCGGGGAAATGCAGATCAATATGCTGCGTCAAGCGAGAGCATTTCAGGCGGGCGTACCTGGAATGACGCTTGGAACCGCTATCGAGAAAACCACGGGCATGAGTGCAGACCAAGCGCGGTCCATTGAGGTTGCGGCAACAAGCCGGGCCTATTGGGATGGATTGATCCAACAGATGCAAGCACAACGACACGATGTAGTCAGCCGTGCACGCGCGCGTTTCACACAAGATCGTCCTCTCGGCGCATGGGCGGCGACCAAACAAGATTTTCGTGAGGGGTTGGGGGATATCAGCGACACGGTGTCTATGCCGTATCGGCGTATCTCAGAACATTTGGACCGTGTACGTGAAGACGAAGATGCCGCGAAATATGGTGAACATATTCGGCGTGTATCTGACTCTGCGATTGCACATGATGATGCAGAACGCAAAATGATCAATGTGGACGATAGCTTCTTGCGCAGCTATCGGCGGGGGACAGGTGGTCCGCGTGCGTTTGCGCCAAATATCGATGTTGGCGGCGGTAACATGTTTGGACTTGGGACTACGCGAAACATCAATCGAATTACGTCGTATATGGGTCTATCCAGTACGAGCGACGCAAATCGTGCCTCCTCGCTGGCAGACGAGTCCTATGGAGCCGCATTTGACTGGCATCCGCTTAGCTCGTTTCATGACGCGCGTGCATCGATGGCGCGGCTCGAGAGCGTCGCAGGCGCGGCGCGCATGGCTGGCGTCGCCGAGACGATGACGGGAAAGGATCAAATTGCTGTCGCTGCGCGGTTGTCCGCGGGGGGAGGCGGCAGCGGCGGCGGAAGGCTGCAGAAAGCGACCGAGAAGTTGTTTGATCGTATCCGCGGCATGCGGGGCGGTTCCACGGGGATACCTGGCGTGCCTTTGGCCAAGGCGGGCTGGAGCGCGACGGCGCTCTCGGCGCGCGACGTGCGGCAATCTTATATCGACAGCCAAGAGGACAAAGCAAAGGCTGCGCTCGAGTTCGATAAGGATCCATCCATCGGCGCCTCGATGCTCAAAAGCGTCATGGACAACGGCACCGCCGCTGATCGTGATGTTGTCCATAAATCACAGGACATCGGTGTCAAGTTCGGTGCGATAGACAAATCTTTGTCACGCGAGGGGCTACAGAAAGATGTTCAGGAGGAGCTAGAGCGTGCGGGTATCGGCGATTTCTCCGACGCTGCCAAATCCACATTAGGCGCACTCATGGCGCATCATACGGACGAAGAAATGGCCGTTGCTTCCGCGGTCTATACAGCCGCGCATGGCGAGACCGCGGATAAGAGAGCGCGTGCGAGTAAGCAGCTTGAGGCGTTGAGGACAAAGGAGGGCGAAAAAAAGATGGACGAGTTGACCGCTACAGCGGGCGATATCAACAAAGGGCTGAGCGCCAAGGGTGCTCAGGTCATGCTTCGCCTTAGTGGCCAGGAGAATCAGGGCGCCGAGGGTCTACTGGGGGGCCTTGCCAACGCGCGTGACAGCCTCAGCAAAGAGAAAACGGGCGCCGCATTTGATGCGATGGAAGATCAAATCACCAAGTGGGGTGGGACGCAGCAAGCTAGCATCGTCGAGTCGCTCAAAACGATCCCCGAAGAGAAATTGAAGGCTATGGAGGACAGCGGTGACAAGGCCACCGCAGATTTAATTCGTGCGGGGAGAAGCGGCGACAAAGGTGCGCTGACAAAGCTTGGACAAAAATATGCCGTCGCACAAAAGGCAACAGCGGTAGGCGGAGAAACGAGCGTTACGTCGGAACTAGATAAGAGTATTGCCGCTGCTCAAACCATGCGTGACCAAACGGCTACGGACACGCCTGAAGGTCAAGCGAGCGCCGGGTTGCTAGACGCATCCACAACCTTCGCAAAGGCTGTTGATACGTTCGGGGACATCATCGATAAGTTTCGTGGGTCCTCTGAAACGGCTAGCCATAATTGGATGAATCCCATCAAGAACCCGCAGGACTGACCCATGGCTGGACCCTACGGAAATTTCCAAACGACGAACGGCTCCGCTTCGGCGGGCAACCAGTACAACCCCGGCCAGCAGGGCGTGTTCGCGCAGAACCCGCTCGCGACGCCGAAGTACGCC